>NZ_JAUXQE010000002.1:0-100954 GCF_030683615.1 Undibacterium sp. | reverse complement strand
AAACCCTTCGGGAACTGACGATTTGGGCGCATTGCAGCGTTGTGCCGCTTGCAAAGGCGGACGCCTTAGCTGCGCGTCACGTCTTGCACTGCATCCCAAATCGTCTTGTTCGCACTCATCCTATTTATGAAATGAGTTCTAAGGAAGCGCTGATTAAGTCCGGTTCGCCATTCGTAAGTCATTGATTTTTCGAGAATTAATTTTACGATTTTGGACTTAATCAGAGGTGCCCTAAATATTTTGAAGTAAGCGGTATCGCTACGGCGGTGTTTTCCCTGCACAACAAACCAGAATCATATGGGGTAACATGTCTTAAAATGTTATTTGCTGCGTTATTCTTCCTCGCTGCTGCTGCCGTCATCGTCTACTTCATGAAATACCTATCCGAGGTTGTGCAGGCAAGGGTGCGCCTCGGGCAGGACGAAGCTTACCGAGCGCGTGCAAGCCAGGCAGCGCTGGCAGAAATGCACGGCAGGCTCGTGACAGTAGAAAAAAATCTGCGCGAAGTCGAATAGTTGAATAATCGCAGCATC
The DNA here is from genome assembly GCF_030683615.1 of Undibacterium sp. NCBI lineage: Bacteria > Pseudomonadati > Pseudomonadota > Betaproteobacteria > Burkholderiales > Oxalobacteraceae > Undibacterium > Undibacterium sp. Next base: position 100,421 of record NZ_JAUXQE010000002.1, on the reverse strand, counting down.
AGCACAATGAGCACAATCAGCAGCATCAAATCAGGGTGCAGTCTCACATTGATTTATCTGCGCCCCCTAGCGGCCATCAGGAGTTAAGCAAATGAAGCAGGTATCATCGTTTCACCTAAATGCGCTCAGGCCGCTTTACTCGTTTATTGCGGTCTTGCTTACATTAACGTGTGCAGCCAATCGAGGTGCAAGATGAAACGAGTGCTACGCTGGTTTGCCTGGACCCTGCTGGGGCTGCTTGCCCTCATCGCATTGTGCGGCGCGCTGTTCGCCTACTTCATTTATTCCCCAACACCTGTGCGCCCAGCCTTGTCTGGCGCTGTGCAAAAAGGCAGCATTCAAGCAGGTGGCATCAAGCGCACCTACATCAGCTATGTCCCACGTGACTTGCCCAAAGGCGCACCGCTGGTGCTGGTCATGCACGGCTCAGGCCAAAGCGCAGCAGATATACGCGTAGAAACCGGCTACGGCTTCGAACGCCTCGCCGACCAGCATGGCTTTGCCATCGTCTACCCCAATTCCCACAGCTTTGACTGGAACGACTGCGGCAAGATCGGCGACTACCAGGTCAATGGCCGCGACATCGACGACGTCGGCTTCCTCAACGCCCTGACCGACAAACTCATCAACGACCTCGGCACAGACAAAACCCGCGTATTCGCCACTGGCGTATCCGCAGGCGGCTTCATGTCACTACGCCTGGCACTGGAATCTCCAAGCCGCTTCCGCGCAGTGGCCGCAGTGTCTGCCAGCGTGCAAGTCCCGCAAAACTTCCGCTGTAAACCCGCAGGCACCGGCGGAACCTCCGTCATGATCATGAACGGCACCAAAGACCCGCTGGTGCCCTACAATGGCGGCGAAGTGAACCTGCTAGGCCTGTTCTACAAATGCGGCGACGTACTCAATGCACGCGCATCGGCGCAATATTTCGCAGACCTGTACAAAATCACCGCCGCACCCACAGCACAGACGACCGCAATATCAGGTGTCAATGTAGAACAAGTAAGCTGGAAGCAAGACCCCAGAACCGAAGTCGAACTCGTCACCATCCACGGCGGTGGCCACGGCCTGCCGCAACCCTACTACCGCCGCGCCCGCTTGCTAGGCCCATCGCCGATGGCACCGAATGGGGCGGAAATGATCTGGGATTTTTTTAAGCGGCAACAACCCTGATGGTCGTGCAGCCTGCCTTATCACTGCATATCGGCCAACGACTCTTAGCCATCACGGGAAGCTCAAGTCCAAGCCGAACGTACTGGCAAGAACAAAGGTGAAAAGCCCCAGGCCCAGGAGCGACAGCATGAAGATGACGGCCACCTTGCCACTCGCGCGAAGCACCGCGCGCTGCTCCAGCCCGTTGTCCTGCTCCTTCTTCCCTTGATCATAATGCCACTTGATGGCGAAAAACATGCCCACGGCAAGCACGAGAATCTTGAACGTAACCAAGACTACAGGTATCCAATCCATCATTTTGAGTATTTCCAGGCTATTACTGACTACTATCTATCGTGAAGCCCACTAACTAAAACCTTGCTTCAGCAGCGACGCTTCTGGTTCAAACCATCCCCACAGGCATCCAGCAAAGTATGCTGCCGAATGCAGATCAGAGCGGTGAAAGCCTCAACGACTGCCCTGCAAGCATAGTGTTGCTCCACATCCTCATGCATACTACCTGAAAGCAATATCCATACATGAGGACAAAATGTCCCAGTTGAAAAACACACAAGACAAAAAATTGCCAAGCTGGTTGCCGCGATTAGCCATGAACGGCGGGCCACGGTTCTTGCAAATTGCAGATGCCTTGCAGGCGGCCGTGGCAGAAGGATCGCTGAAACCGGGTGACCGCCTGCCGCCGCAACGCCTGTTGGCTGCACAGCAGGACGTCGACCTGACGACCATCACTCGCGCCTACGACGAAGCCAGACGCCGCAACTTATTGCATGGCCGCGGTGCTTGGCACCGTTACCCACATGCGTCCTGGCAGGGCGTGTGATGATTAAAGCATATTTCATGATGATTAAAGCATATTTCAATATGGCAAGGATGCTATGCTTCGGTTCGTGATGAAGATGCGCCATCAGAGGCGATTTGCGTTACATTTAATACTTCGCTGACACTTCATCGTACCATACACTGGGCGTCGCACTAGGCAGCCTGAAGTGTCTATCTCCTACCCATCAACGAAACATTTGTATCATGGACCTTGATCTGAGTAAGATTTTCATCATCTCGCCCGATGATATGCTTCGCCAAATTCCTCCGGAAAGCGCGACGTACCCCAATTTTGTGATGCAAGGAGAAAAGACCAGTAAAGCAGGCATCGAATTGGTAAGTAGTTCGTCCACAATCGGGACAATGGTCTCGGCAATCTCGGCCGGAGTACCGCTGATATCGCTTCCACTCGGCTTGATTCTTGGCGCAGGTTTATCCAGTCCCGCGATCATTGCACGGATCATGAAAGAAAAGCCGGAAACAACCAACCCACTCGCTGAGCAGGAAAAAAAGGCTTTGGAAAGTTTTATCATCAAGCATGGCGTGACCTTGAACATGGTGCGTGAGGCAGGATTCCATTTCCCTCCGGGCCATCCCCAAGTGGGGGAGGTGTACAAGCGCCATCCGCTCGCCGACCTCCCGGCGGCGGGAAAAGAAAATGTCTATATTCCTCAGGATAAATACGACGAAATCCTCATGGCCGAAAGAGAGTCGGAGTTAATCAAACTCTTAGTCCATTTGGGCGCAACCAAGATATCAATTACCAAAAACAAGGAAGCGAACAGGAGCGCTACTTCATCCGGAACGGTAACGGCTGGAGCCCCAGCCTGCTCCGTCGGCATAGAGGCGTCTGCGGTGGAAAAACTTGCCAATATCAACAGCGACAAAAGAGAGTTTCTGCTCTCGGGCAAGCACTGGAAAGCTGATGATACCGTTGATCGCTCCTCCTTCGCCTGGTTGAACTATGAACCCTCGTGGGAGGCGCTGGTTGTGGCGAGAGAAGTGGGAGGTTGCACCAAGGCTGCCATTGATATCCGCGAAAATACAACCTCGTCCACCGACAAGGCGCTGGCCGCCAAGGTGGAGTCGGCTTTCTATTCCGGGAAAATTTCAGGAGGGATCGACCGTAGCAGAAATGATGATAATGTATTCACCATTGAGTCTGAGTTCTCTGAAGTCCAGTCTGCCCCACCCAAGCGCGATGACGTGCTAAGTCAGTAGCTATTTAGAATATTACGAATCGCATACGACTTTTTGCAGCTGGATATACGCTGGCTTCTGCTTTGGGTATCTTGCGGAAACTGGAATGATGATAAGGGGCTCGCTTGCTGCAATAGGATTCGGCCACTACTTCAAGAATAATAAACTCTTTCCAAAATTCCTACACTGATATTTGTGCTAAGAGGTTCGAGTAAGGGGCGGATGCAGAAGTGACGGTATTAGCGTGTGTTGGCATACAAATCTACGGCACTGGATTTGCATGAGATATTCTGCGTTCGCTATTTGGTAGATTGCCTGGGCCTTTTGCTTGTTTTAACCACTCGATGCAAACCTGAGATAAACAAGTCATTTTTGGTGTTTAACAATAGCAATTTTTTTAGTTGATTCCAATATCTCAATGTGACTTGAGATGCGATTTGAGAGAAGATGACAAAACACAGTTCTTCTTCTAACTGAATCCATTTGTCACTCATAATGATTTGAGTTCTGGCTGAGTTCAAATCAAGATCCCTATTTCCACATACATCTAACACAATAAGCATCGGAAGAGGCCAATCTAATTTTACTTGATTTTTCTGTCTGTTCCATGAATCAGGAAACAGAGTAGTTGATACCTCAATGCCATGAAGCGACACTTTTGAGCTGGATTTTACTAAAACGTTGCTTGATGTTGATTGTTCAATCTTCCCGTTATCATCTATTTCAATAGAGGTTGCCTTTATATTAATAATATTTTGTTCGACGCTGATAGACTTATCCAACTTATAAGTTGCACCATCAATTTTTACTGATTTAGCATTAACATTAATTTCATTCACTGGATTTTGGCTGTGCTCAAGAATCGCAATGATTGCTGACCCAACTAACCCCTTAGCTTTGTCAGAGAAATCAACGGTAAATTCTTTTATATTCTCATGATCCTTCCAATAATAATTTTTAAGTGACGACACCTTTATAGCTTCAAAAGTATTCTCATCCAATTGTTTATTTTCTGACCCACTCTCGATTTTTATTTTAAAGGGAGGATTTGGGATGACGTTCTCCACAGACTTCACAAATTCTAAGTCGGCCATTCGGTGCCAAGGATTCTTGTTTTTTCTGAGGAAAAGTTTCGTCGAAGTTCCAGGAATTTTTCTTTTGCCTGGTCGTGTCCAAAAAATGCTTTCTTGGCCTTCTATTGTAAGTTGAAGAGGTTCACTAGACGTATGGGGGCCGTATATTTTACGAGAGTCAACACTTATGGTATCGGCCACCATGAAAGCCGACAGTATTCCTATGCCAAATCTAGACATTGGAGTAAATTGAGCTTTAGATTCTGACTTAAGATCATAAAAATCTGAAGATTTGTAAAACGACGAACCGACCTTTGAATAGTACGTGTCAATAATATACTGATCCATTCCAATTCCATTGTCAGTCACCTCTAGGATATCTGTACCGTTTTCTTGGAAATATCTGACCGTTATCTGCGGATCATAAGAATTGCTCCAACTGGTCTCAAGTGCACTTCGAAGCAAGCATGCATCGATTGAATTTTGCAGCAGTTCTCGAAGTGCTACGGCCGGATCGCCATATAACTTTGTACCCATTAACAAATCGATGACTTGGCTCTTACTTAGATTGAACTGAGTTTCTCGATACAGGTACTCCGGATTTCCAAACACATCTTTCTGTGTTTCGATTTTTGAACGATCGACTTTAAAAGGAATTTGCAAAAAAATCTCGCGCCCAATACTTTTATTGAAATCGTTTAACGCGGAGATTACGTTATTGCAAACGCTCAGTTCATTGTCAATAGTGTCGCAAAAAGCATGGATCGATGCTTGAATAGCAGGGTGCTTGCATTTTGCAGCATATTGAATGGTTTTGCTGTTAATTATCCAAGCCTCGACCGCTCTATGCTTGTTCCATTCTTTTATGGAAATGGGATGTCTTACAAATAAATGCGAAAATAATACGGAAGGAGTTCGCTTGCCGTCAAAATCTAATAGGTCTGCTAAACGAAGAACCACACCTACTAGGGGAAGACAAGCAAAAACATCTGGGCCGCATAAATAGTTTTTGTCTAACTCAAGAAGGCTAAGGGCATCATCATTATGGCTGAAGCAAATGGTTGCAAATTCGACTGCGAGGTCTACATCGCGAAAGACAATCTTATCTATCCAATGCGCTTTTATAATTTCCTTTGCTCTTTGGGCGTGTGTTAAGCGGATGTAATCTGTAACTAAATACGATTTAACCATTTCAACACCACTAAAGTTTTCTTGTGATACAAAGGTCTCAATTTGAGTTTGTTGATCTGGTCTTGATGAATAAAATCTTAAGAAATTTCGGTACTCAGATTCATCTGTTTCGTCGTCGAATACCGGGTTGCGATCCCATATTTTTTTCCATGATAAAACCGTTTTGACTTCTGGCGCCATTCCAATATCATGAAAAAATGCACTCAAAATTAATAACATTAGTTCAGGCGAGGAAAGCTTTTCAGTTAGATCTTGAGGCAAAATTCTTTCCATCAAGCTCAAAACTCTAAATAGATGATCGCCATCATGCAGGGTAAATTCCCCCATATGGATCAAAATTGTTTTCGTCCTTTGAAAAGCATAGTACGTGGCATCATCAACAAGCTGAAGAACATGATTACCGGATGGCTCCTGTCCGCATTTCGATTTTAAAGTGTTATATAGATAGCTTTTTGTTAGCCTTGTTTGAGTCTCAGCACGCCAGTCATCATTTATCATAATTCTTGCCCTTAATAATTTTTATCTCATCTAGTTTAGCCGCGTAGTGTGGGCTCATATTGCATGAAAAATTACAAGATAGTTTAATGGGTAGTCTGTCGTTCACGTTGTCATCCATCGGCGGAGGAATATCTGGTCGACGGCGAGCTGAATACGATTTCCCAGTTAATAGGTTGCTTCGATTACTATGCCGCCGCTACCTCAATAAACCCTTTCAAATGCATGAGCGGAGACACTAATGGCTTGACAGCCCTTAATTGGGATATTCAAATTCATAGCATTAATGTAATTTACCTAACATGAGAAGGGAAGATGTTTAGAGGTTAAATACAAAAAAAGGCCAACCATTTCTGATTGACCTTTTCGTTTTACATCACAAACTTCAGAACATCAAACGTCAATATTCCCCGCCCGCAACGCATTCGATTCAATAAACGCCCGGCGTGGTTCTACGTCGTCGCCCATCAATGTGGTAAAGATCTGGTCGGCGGCGATCGCGTCTTCGATCTGTACTTTGAGCAGGCGGCGGACTGTGGGGTCCATGGTGGTTTCCCAGAGTTGGCTTGGGTTCATTTCGCCCAGACCTTTATAGCGCTGTTTGCTGACGCCGCGTTCGGCTTCGTCGCGCAGCCAGAGCATGGCTTGGTGGAAATCGTGTACGGCGATTTCCTTGGCTTTTTCGCCTTCACCACGGCGGATGAATGCGCCTTCTGTGAGCAGGCCTTTGAAGGTTGTCGCGGCGTTTTCCAGTACCTGGTAATCGGCACCGTCAACAAAGTCGGCATCGATGCTGCTTACCTTGATGTTGCCGTGGTACAGGCGTTCTATGCGCAGGCTGAATGCGCCTGAGAGTTCGTCGCTGCGTACTACTGCTTTCACCGCATTGTCGCCAATGGCGGCGGTCAGGGCGATGGCGGATGCTTCTGCGTTTTCTGCGTTATCCAGTTTCAGCGTGACGCCGGTCATGATGGCGGTGAGGGCTGCGCGGTCGATGACGCGGGTCAGGCGCATCATGATGGCGTTGGCCAGGTTGTACTGGCGTACCAGTTCGCCCAGGGCTTCACCAGTGATGGGGGCTGCGCCTGTGCCTGGTGTGAGCGACGCGCCGGTCAGGGCCACTGTCATCATGTAGGTGGCTTCTTCTGCATCATCTTTGAGATAACGTTCATCGCGGCCTGCCTTGACTTTGTAGAGTGGTGGCTGGGCGATGTAGATGTGGCCGCGCTCTACCAGTTGTGGCATCTGGCGATAGAACAGGGTCAGCAGCAGTGTGCGGATGTGGGCGCCGTCGACGTCGGCATCGGTCATGATGATGATGCGGTGGTAGCGCAGTTTGTCGGCATTGAATTCGTCCGGGCCTATGCTGGTGCCCAGGGTGGCGATCAGGGTGGTGATCTGCTCACTGGACAGCATTTTTTCAAAGCGGGCTTTTTCTACGTTGAGGACTTTACCGCGCAGTGGCAAGATAGCCTGGAACTTGCGGTCGCGGCCTTGCTTGGCTGATCCACCCGCAGAGTCACCTTCGACGATGTACAGTTCGCACAGGGCCGGGTCTTTTTCCTGGCAGTCTGCCAGTTTGGAGGACAGGCCCAGGCCGTCCATGACACCTTTGCGGCGTGTCAGTTCGCGGGCTTTGCGGGCTGCTTCACGGGCGCGGGATGCCTCGACGATTTTGCCGCAAATGATCTTGGCGTCGTTTGGTCGTTCTTGCAAAAAGTCAGACAGGGTCTTGGCGACGATTTCTTCTACCGGGCCGCGCACTTCGCTGGAGACGAGTTTGTCTTTGGTCTGCGAGCTGAACTTTGGTTCTGGCACTTTGACTGACAAGACGCAGGTCAGGCCTTCGCGCATGTCGTCGCCAGTGACTTCTACCTTGGCTTTCTTGGCGTATTCATGTTCTTCAATATACTTGTTGATGACGCGGGTCATCGCGGCACGCAGGCCGGTCAGGTGGGTGCCACCGTCGCGCTGCGGGATGTTATTGGTGAAGCACAATACCTGTTCATTGTAGGCGTCATTCCATTGCATGGAGACATCAACAGTGATGTTGGTGCCCTGGTCAGACAGGCGTTCGCCAGTGGCCTGGAAAATCGTCGGGTTGAGTATGCTTTTGTTTTTGTTGATGTATTCAACAAAGCCACGGGTGCCGCCTTCAAAGGCAAACAATTCTTCTTTGCCGGTGCGATGGTCGTTGAGCTTGATGCGTACGCCATTATTCAAAAAGGACAATTCGCGTATGCGCTTGGCCAGGATTTCATAATGGAATTCAACATGGGTAAAGATTTCTTCATCGGCCCAGAAGTGGACTTCAGTGCCGCGCTTGTCGGTGTCACCCAGGACTTTGATGGGGGAGGTAACGATGCCATCAACGGTTTCGAGTTCGCGGTTTTGCGGTACGCCACGGACAAATTCCATCGCATACATTTTGCCATCGCGGCGGATAGTCAGCTTGAGCAACTTGGACAGGCCATTCACGCAGGAGACACCCACGCCATGCAGACCGCCAGATACTTTGTAGGAGTTTTGATCGAACTTGCCACCTGCATGCAGCTCGGTCATGACGATTTCTGCGGCGCTGCGTTTTGGGTCGTGCTTGTCATCCCATTTAATGCCGGTAGGGATGCCGCGGCCATTGTCAGTGATGGAGATGGAGTTGTCGCTGTGGATGGTGACATTGATCTCGGTACAGTGACCTGCCAGGGATTCATCAATGGAGTTATCCAGCACTTCAAAGACCAGGTGATGCAGACCGGTGCCGTCCGAGGTGTCACCGATGTACATGCCGGGGCGTTTCCGCACGGCTTCCAGGCCTTCCAGAATCTGGATTGAGGACGCGCCGTATTGATTGGGCTGGGCTGGAGTGTTGTCTTGGGTGTTATCGGACATGGCTACCTTCTAAAAAAACGAACTGTTTTGGACAATTGTGTCAATCGCCCAATGTGAAACATATTCAGGGACTGCTTTGTCATTCCTGCTTGGTCTGGATTCAGTGTCTGCGTTGTTGATGCATTACGCATAAAGACACTGGAACGCCAGCCCGGTGGATTCCCGCCTGCGCTGGAATGACGGTAATGAGATTGCCGTGAATTTTGCGTACTGCTTTCACGGCAATTCAGCACATAAAAAAACTATATTCGCATCGGCATGACGACATATTTAAAGTCGGTGTTGTCGGGGATAGTGATCAGTGCGGATGAATTGGAGTCGCCCAAAGAGACCGATATCTGGTCGCATTTGAGGTTGTTCAATACATCGAGCAGATAGCTGACGTTGAAGCCGATGTCCACGCTGTCGCCACCGTAGTCGATTTCGATTTCTTCTATCGCTTCTTCCTGGTCGGCATTGGTCGACAGGATCTGCATCAGGCCAGGGGTGATGACGCAACGCACGCCCTTGAACTTGTCCGACGTCATGATCGCGGCACGCTGCAATGAACGCAGCAATTGCTCGCGGCCCAAAGTGAAGCTGTTTTTATAGCCTTTTGGGATGACGCGGTTAAAGTCAGGGAACTTGCCTTCGACCAGTTTGGAAATCAGTTCGATATCGGCAAAAGTCAGTTTGACCTGGTTGTTGGCGATGTCGATCTGTACCGGGTCTTCTTTGTCTTCCAGCAGGCGCTGCATCTCGATGATGGTCTTGCGCGGGATGATGACTTCATGACGCGGGAATTCTTGCTCGACTTCGACCTGGCAAAACGCCAGGCGGTGGCCATCAGTTGCCACGGCGATGACGTTCTTGCCATCGACGACCAGCAGCAAGCCATTCAGGTAGTAACGAATGTCTTGTTGCGCCATCGAGAAATGCACCATGTTGAACAGGTGCTTCAGGGTTTTTTGTGGCAGGTTGACGCTGGCATTGAAATGCTCGGCCTGGGCTACGGTAGGGAATTCTTCCGCTGCCAGGGTTTGCAAGGAGAAGCGTGATTTGCCTGACTGCACGGTCATCTTCTTGTTTTCAAGCTTGAGGACAACATCATTGTCATCTGGCAGGGCGCGCAAAATATCCAGCAATTTGCGGGCTGCTACCGTCGTGGCAATGCTGTCGCCACCTGAGCCTATGGCCGCCTTGGTCGTGATCTGCACTTCGATGTCTGTCGACAGGAACGACACTTGTTCACCGTCTTTGCGAATGAGGATATTGGCCAGAATCGGCAATGTATGCCGACGCTCGACAATACCACTCACAATTTGCAAAGGCCGGAGCAGGGTGTCCCGGTGGGTTTTAACCAATTGCATTTGAATATCCTCACTAAATTATGGTGATAAGGAACTTAAATTATCTCTTACTGTTTTTTTATAAACTGCTTCACATATTTACTGCGGTATTGCTTGTTACTTTGATGCGCATGGGGCACCTTACAAATTTTTCATTCCCTCCCTTTCAGGGGGAGGGCGTCACATCATATTGCCAAATTTCTATGTCGCTCTGTGCAAACGGCTCTTGCGCAGATGGATCCCAGCCTTCGCTGGGATGACGTCAATACGATTTCGCGTATTGCTAATTCCAGAGCAAAACCCTTGCCAACCCTACAAAACTGCCATAAAAATTACTGCCAAAACCATCGCAACTTGCACATCCTACAACATCCAGCCCATCAACCCTTGAGCGTTTGCTCTAATACATGCAGCTCATGGTTGCATTCGGGGTTTTTGGTACGGTCTGCGGTGATCTTGCGTACGGCGTGCAAGACCGTGGTGTGGTCGCGGCCGCCAAAGAGTTCGCCGATTTCTGGCAGGCTCTTTTGTGTGAGTTCCTTGGCCAGATACATTGCAATCTGGCGTGGTCTGGCGATATTGGCCGGACGTTTTTTCGAATACATGTCGGCGACTTTGATGTTGAAAAAGTCAGCAACGGTCTTTTGTATGTTCTCTACGGAAATCTGGCGGTTTTGTACCGACAGCAAATCCTTCAGTGCTTCTTTGACCACGTCGATGGTGATTTCTTTGCCATGGAAGCGGGAGTAAGCCAGGATCTTGCGCAAGGCACCTTCAAGCTCACGCACATTCGAGCGCAAATGCTTGGCGACGAAGAAGGCAACATCGTCAGAAATATTGACGCCTTCTGAATGCGCTTTCTTGAGCAGAATCGCTACGCGCATTTCCAGCTCTGGTGGTTCAATGGCGACTGTCAGGCCAGAGTCAAAGCGCGAAATCAGGCGGTCATCCATGCCGGTGATTTCTTTTGGATAAGTATCACTGGTGATGATGATCTGTTTCTTGGCCGCAATCAGGGCTTCAAAGGCGTAAAAGAATTCTTCTTGTGTACGGCTCTTGCCGCCAAAGAATTGAATATCATCGATCAGCAACAAATCCAGCGAATGGTAATAGCGTTTGAACTCGTCAAAACCCTTGCGCTGGTAAGCGGTCACTACGTCGCGGACATACTGTTCTGCGTGGATGTAGCGTATCTTGGCATTCGGGTTATCGACCAGGATCTGGTTACCAATGGCGTGGATCAAATGCGTTTTACCCAGGCCAACGCCGCCATATAAGAATAAGGGGTTGTACGAAACGCCAGGGTTATTCGCCACCTGGATAGCTGCCGCGCGGGCCAGCTGGTTGGCCTTACCGGTGACGAAGCTGTCAAAGGTGAGGTCGGAATTAATACGGCTTTGTTCGCGGCGCGGTGATACTTCTGGTTGCGCCGGTTCGGACATCATTTCTGGCACGCTGCCCTGGGCATCGAGGTCAGCATTCAAACCTTGCGAACGTGGCGCAGCCGCCGCTGGGGGAGCCGGCTTTCTGTTGCCACGCGGATCAAGCACAAACTGTACTTCGACATCCTCATCCCAGAACTGGTTCGCCAGGTCGGTGATGCGGCTGGCGAACTGGGCTTTGACCCAGTCCAGTTTGAAACGGTTGGGCGCCGCAATGCGCAGCTTGCCGTTTTCATAGTCAAGCGGTACTAGCGGTTTGATCCAGGCGCTATATTGCTGTGGTGGAAGCTCTTGCTCAAGTTGGGAAGAACAGGCCTGCCAGAAATTTTCCATGTATGACTTTAATTATTAAATGCAAATGCGCGGTGCCGAATTAAATTCTACCGGTGCGATATTTAGTAAAGATTACTGTGAGGTTTGCGCCTCTATCGCTGGGTAAGTTGTCTGGAAGACATAAAACGGTGCCGCGCTAATCCGCTATTTTAACCCCGCTTGACCGAGTTATCCACAGGTTTGGGTTTAAATTTATTCTTTGCATTGCACCAATGCTTGTGCCCTGATTGATTAATTTTTGCGCTAAGTGATTGACACGCAAAGCAAAAATGGTGTCTAATTCAGGGTTCCCTACCCCTCTTTTATTGGTGCGGCTTTAATTATCGGTTTTTTGATGGATTGATGCGCAACACCATGAGCAGCGGTTTTGGGGCAGTAAAGGCGAAAGGCCTGACGAAAATGTGCAAGCCGAAGTCGCACCCAAGACAGCCTTTATCCGTAATTCCGATTTTTTTTATTGCTCAATTAGCGAGACCAACATGAAACGTACTTACCAACCTTCCGTCGTTCGCCGCAAGCGCACCCACGGTTTCCGCGCACGTATGGCAACCCGCGGTGGCCGCGCTGTTCTGAACGCACGTCGCGCCAAAGGCCGTAAACGCCTGGCAGCTTGATTATCAGTTTTGGTCTGCGCCAGCCTTGCTGAATTCGCATGATCAATCATATAACTGAGCCAGTTCAGGCAGGTGCAGGCGGCGCAGATTTTGCCCGCGTTCGACGCATCGTTAAAACGGATGAGTTTTCATCCGTTTTTCGTTTGCGCCCCGTGCAAAAGACCGCGCATTTTGTGCTGTACACCAGAACCAATGATTTGCCGCATGCCCGTCTGGGTGTGGTGGCCGCTAAACGTTTTGCGCCACGTGCCGTGACGCGCAATACGATCAAGCGTGTCACCCGCGAGATTTTTCGTCACGCATCATTGCTGAATGTGGATTGCATCGTGCGGCTGTCCCGCCCTGTTAACAGCAAGGCAGGGCCGGCGACGACCGCCCAGCTCAAGCGTGAGCTCAGGGCGGAAATCTTGCGTCTGTTTGCCGCACCGGCTTGCGCAGTGGCGGTTAGCAAACTGCCGGTAAGTCAACTTTAGGGCATTTGAGATGAAAACCCTGCTGCTCCTGTTGCTCAGATTTTATAAGCTGGCAATTAGTCCCATGCTGGGGCAGAACTGTCGTTTTTATCCCAGTTGCTCTGAATATGCAGCAGAGGCCATCAAGGTACATGGTGCCGCCAAGGGTAGTTTGCTGGCAGGCAAACGCTTGTGCAAATGCCATCCCTGGCATCCTGGCGGCGTGGATAATGTGCCACCTGCTAGTGAAAAATCGCAAACTGCCCCCACATCTGCCCAGTGCTGCCATGATGGCAAGCATACTGGACATTCTTCTCCCCTTTCCTGACATACACAAATGGATATCAAACGTACCGTCCTGTGGGTAATTTTCTCTTTCTCACTGCTCATGCTCTGGAATGGTTGGGGGCAATATAACGGCAAGCCGTCTATGTTCGCTCCACCGCCACCGTCTGTCAAAGTGACCAGTGCCTCGGCTTCTGCCAGCAATAGTGCTACCGCTGCTACAGCCACATCGGCAAGCGCTACCGCAGTAGCTGGTACGGATGCAACAGCAGCCCCTGTTATCAAGAGTGAAACCATTATCATCACAACTGATGTCGTCAAGGCGGAAATTGATACCATTGGTGGCGAACTGAAAAAACTGGAATTGCTCAAGCATAAAAATGACACGGACCGCACTAAAAATGTGTTCCTGTTTAATAAGTCTGATAAACGCACTTATCTGGCGCAAACCGGTTTGTTGGGCGGTGCTTACCCTAATCACAAATCCGGCTTCGTTGCCAAACCAGGTGTACGTACCCTGGAAGGTGGCAATCAGGTGCAACTGGTGCTGGAATCCGAGCAAAGTGGCGTCAAGCTGACCAAGACTTATACCTTCAAAAAAGGTGAGTACCTGATTGATGTGCGTCATGATGTTACCAATACCAGTGCGGCAGCGGTTACGCCTTCTCTGTATCTGCAATTACTGCATGACGGCACCAAGCCTGAAAGTGGTGGCATTTTCTCTGGCAGTGGTGAGTTCTATGCACCTGCTGTGTATACAGATGCAGAAAAATTCCAGAAACTGGATTTTGAAAAAATCGCCAAGGGTTCAGATAGTCATGCCAAAGCATCAGACAATGGCTGGATAGCGATGTTGCAGCATTTCTTTGTGTCTTCTTTCATCCCGCAAGACAAGACCAAGCGTGAAATCTTTACGAAACAAGTTGATACCAATCTGTTCGCAGTCGGTAATGTCTTGCCCATGGGCACAGTGGCACCGGGTGCAACCGTCAGTATGAATGCTCAATTGTATTCAGGCCCGCAAGAATCTGCCAAGCTGGAAGCAATTGCCCCAGGTTTTGAGCTGGTTAAAGACTATGGTGTATTGACCATCATCGCCAAGCCTTTGTTCTGGGTCATGGAGCAAATCCACAAGATGCTGGGTAACTGGGGCTGGACGATCGTGGTCTTCACGATCGCCATCAAACTGGCTTTGTTCCCATTGTCGGCTGCCGGTTATCGCAGCATGGCAAAAATGAAGGTCGTGACGCCGAAGATGCAGGCCGTGCGTGAACGTTTCAAAAACGATCCGCAAAAAATGAACCAGGCCATGATGGAGTTGTACAAAACCGAGAAAATCAATCCTCTCGGCGGCTGCTTCCCTATCCTGATCCAGATGCCTATCTTTTTGGCATTGTTCTGGGTCTTGCAAGCCAGCGTGGAAATGCGCGGCGCACCATGGGTGGGCTGGATCACGGATCTGACTGCACCTGACCCATGGTTTATCTTGCCGGTGATCTATGCGATCTCGATGTATATCACCTCCAAGCTGAACCCGGCCCCGGCTGATCCTATGCAGGCGAAGATGATGTTGTTCATGCCATTGGCATTCTCGGTCATGTTCTTCTTCTTCCCGTCTGGCCTGGTGTTGTATTGGGTAGTTAACAATATCTTGTCGATTGGACAGCAGTGGGTCATCAATAACAAGTTTATTCCGCCCGAGCATAAGGCTTGAAGATAGAGCTTAAAAATTGAGCAAATGAGAAAGCCCGCAAGTTTGCTTGCGGGCTTTTTTGTTTTTGCACAGATATGTTCCAACCTACGATATCTGCTCTTGTAGGTATACGCTCTGTCGCATTTCCGTCACAAACCCACTGACTAATTTGCACTCATCATGTGCAAGCACAGATAGAATTTCAACATGATCTACGAACCCATTCCCATCGCTGCCATTGCTACTGCCCCCGGGCGCGGTGGTATCGGTGTAGTGCGCATTTCCGGCAAAGACCTTGCCCCTGTCGTCGCGGCCCTGTTTGGCAATACACAATTCAAGCCGCGTCATGCCAGTTATTTGCCATTTACCCAGGCAGATGGCACGGTCATTGACCAGGGCATCGCGATATATTTCAAGGCACCGCATTCTTATACCGGCGAAGATGTGCTGGAGCTGCAAGGTCACGGTGGCCCGGTGGTCATGCAAATGCTGCTGTCACGCTGCCTGGAAGCAGGCAAGGATGCGGGTCTGCGTCTGGCCGAGCCGGGTGAATTCACTCAACGTGCCTTCCTGAATGACAAGCTGGACCTGGCGCAGGCAGAAGCGGTATCTGATTTGATCGAGGCATCAACCGAAGCCGCAGCCAAGTCGGCATCTCAATCACTGTCCGGTGCTTTTTCCAAAGTCATCCATGCACTGGTAGAAAAAGTCGTGCATTTGCGCATGCTGGTAGAAGCGACGCTGGATTTCCCGGAAGAAGAAATCGACTTCCTGGAAAAATCTAATGCCCGCGGCCAGTTGGCCACTATACAAACGGCCTTGCAAAAAGTGTTTGAGCAAGCTGCTCAAGGCGCTTTGTTGCGCGCCGGTTTGAACGTGGTGCTGGCCGGCCAGCCGAATGTCGGTAAATCTTCTTTGCTCAATGTATTGGCTGGCGATGATGTCGCTATCGTTACCCCCATCGCCGGTACTACCCGCGACAAGGTGACCGAGACTATTCATATAGAAGGCATACCGCTCAACATCATCGACACCGCAGGCATACGCCACGAGCATGATGAACCTGAAGCAGGCCAGGTCGCCAATGCCATCGATACGGTAGAGCGCATAGGCATAGAACGCACCTGGGCAGAAGTAGAAAAGGCGGATGTCATCCTGCATCTGCTTGACGCCAGCCGCGGCCCTACCCGCGCTGATGATGCCATCGTCGCCCGCTTCCCTGAAGGCGTGCCGGTGATACGCATCTGGAACAAGATAGACTTGTCCGGCCACCATGCCAGCGTCGATGAAATGTCAGATGCCACACATATTTACCTGTCTGCCCATGAACACATAGGCATAGATCTGCTGCGCAAGGAATTGCTGCGCATTGCTGGCTGGGAGCAAACCGGTGAATCACTCTACCTTGCCCGCGAACGCCACCTTATCGCCCTGAAACACGCGCATGAGCATCTGCAAAACGCAGCGGAATACGCAGCGCAAAATGATCAGTCGCTGGATTTGTTTGCCGAAGAACTGCGCTTGACACAAGATCGTTTGAACAGCATCACTGGTGAATTTACTTCCGACGATTTGCTGGGTGTGATTTTCTCGCGTTTCTGTATCGGAAAATAGGCAGCGGCATCATACATGGCGCAACTCAAGACTCAGACAGATACCGTCCCGCGCTTCTGGCGCGACGACAGATTACCGTTTATCGAGGCACGCTATCTGGCAGAAGGTCGTTCAGACAGTTATGACAAACATGCACATCAGACTTTCTGCATAGGTGCTATTACTGCAGGGGCAAGCAATTTTTTCATGGCGGGTATGCAGCATCATGTGCATGCAGGTGAGTTGGTGATCATCAATCCGGGACAGGTGCATATCTGTAGACCTGTCGATGATTTGCCTTGGGCTTTTTGCATGTTGTACGTTGATGCCAACTGGCTGGCAGCTTTGCAGACTGAACTGGGACAAGTAAGAAAACCGGAATTTCAGGCTTATACCAGTGCTGTGTCGGGTAATATTTTCCTGTATGAAGGCCTGCTCGATTTGTATCAAACCCTGATAGATAGCGAAGCTGAACTGCTTAGCAAACAGGGTAATGTGATCCAGTATTTTTCTGAGGTGCACAAGCACCTGCAATCTGCTCCGGCAGAACTGCAACTGGAAAATGCGAGGCTCAAACTGGCCGCTGATTTTATCCATGAACATTGCACGCAAGACCTGAGTCTGGATGATATTTCTGCCCACGCAGGCTTGTCCACTTCTTATTTATTCCGCGCTTTCAGGAAGCAATATGACATGACGCCGCATGCCTACCTGATTAATCGCCGTGTGCAATATGCGCAAGAGAAATTGCGGCAAGGTGCGAGCATTGCCGATGCTGCACTGGAAGCAGGCTTTGCGGATCAGGCGCATTTTCAGCGTGTTTTCAAACGCCTGCTGGCGGCGACGCCGGGACAGTACCAGGCTTGAAATCTGGCTCAACTCAGCACTAAATACGCTGCACTGATCAATAACATCACAGCAAGGCTACGGTTAAAGGCCCGCATCAGCGCTGGCTTTTTGAATAGCTGGCGCAAGGCCGTGCCCGCATAAGCCCAGGCGGCTATCGATGCATAGCAAATGAAAAAATAGATAATGGTGAAATGGTAAATCATGCTGGTGTCACCATTCGCTGCATAAGCGCCCATGCCTGCGATAGATGCCAGCCATGCTTTGGGATTCAGCCATTGCATGAGCGCGCCATACCAGGCTGACGGTCCCTTGCCATGTTCATCCACTTCCAATTTCCCATTATCAACAGCCAGCTTGTAAGCCAGGAACAGCAGGAAAGCGACGCCTGCCCATTTTATGATTTGCGCCAGCGCAGGCATGATGGCTAACAGCTCATGCAGACACAGGCCCGTCAGAAATAGCAAGATCGTAAAACCTATGGTCGCGCCGCTGACATGGGCAAGGCTGGCACGGAAGCCATACTGTGTGCCCGACCGTAATGCAACGATATTTACAGGACCAGGTGAAATGGATGAGGCCAGCGCAAATGCGGCCATGGAGAGATAGAGATTGAGCATAAACGTGGTCCGTATAAGTGAGTCGATAGACAGATTTATACGTGACCACACTTGACCTGTATTGAAGAAAACTACCCTGAGGGCATGTGCAGCACTTACATAGTCATGGCTGCCTGTAAGCGCGGTCGCAGATCATCGACGAGGCGTTTGCGACTGGAGCGTGCATATTCTGCCGGTGAAAACCACATGGCGGCGTTTGCAAAGGCATCGACTACGGGCAGAATTCCCCTCGCTTCAGCCGCACTGAAATCAGTCTTGCTGCCATTGGCTGTCAGGTGGCTAAGCTTTTCTTGTAAAACGCCTTTGCATGCAATTTCAGCGGCAGAAACTGGATTGGCCGTACATATGCCAAAGGTGCCAAGCAGGAAATGCTTCCAGTGGAGTTCTGCATTTTCCGCCAGCCCGGCTATGTTGACCGTGCCATCCGCTTCAAAGCAGTCTCGCAGATGCCATACACTGGTATTCATTTCAGTCAGCGCAGCGATATAGTCACGCATGAATTCCTGTTTCATCAGTTCTGGTGCCGCTGTTTCTCCGTGCTCAGCCACCAGCTGTTTTGCTCTTTCGCACCAGACGGTATGACAGCCACGGAAATATTCTCCAGCAACAGTATCGGTGACATCTGACTCACCAAATACAGCAGAGTTGATGGTGGCATTTTCTGAGACTACATAAGAAGGACCGGGCAATATTTGTGCTGCCAGCAAGTCATTTAATTCTGCTTCAGAAATAGCGCAGGCTGCTGCGAATTGTGCCTTGTTCAGGAAATGTCTATTCAGGTAGAGCTGTAGTTCAGACATGTTGATATTCCCTCTGGATATGAAAACTGCCTTTGGTTAGGCAGGATGTTGCGCCATAAGTTTGGGGGGGGCACTTATGCGTTAGCCATGTACATGGCGACTATCTACCGGTGCCTGTTCACGCTCCAGCAAACCATAGTCACGCACTACCGATGCAATACGTAAACGGTAAGCTGCGAACACGTGGCCGCGTCCTTGTGATTGCGCCGCCCTGTGCTCTTCGGTATTGCGCCAGTTGGCGACTGCTGCTTCATCACGCCAGAATGACAGGGACAAAATCTTACCGGGGTCAATCAGGCTCTGGAAACGTTCTATGGAAATGAAACCGTCCATCTCCCGGAGCAAAGGTGCAAGCCCTGCTGCGATATCCAGGTATTCCTGTTTGTTTTCTGCATGTGGTATGACTTCAAAAATCACGGCTATCATGTGTTCTCCTTGTTTTAGATGTTGTGAGTAAATACCGGGATGCGGCCATTCAGCGAAGCTCTGTAAGTCCAGCGTAGTGCAGCAAAATCAAATGCGGGTATGCTCAGCAAATGAGACAGACAAGTGGCTGTGATGCGCTCTGCAATGTCCTGGCCAGGGCAGGCGTGGCGACCATGGCCAAAGGTGAACACTTTTCTGTCTGGCCTGTCCAGTTGCAGGAGATCAGGATCAACATTGGCCGCCGCATCACGATTGGCAGCAGCCAGCAAGACCACGATGACATCGCCCGCTTGCAAGGGCTGACCATCGATTTCGCAATCATGGTTGACGAAGCGTCTGGTGTTTTGCACTGATGCATCGTAACGCGCCACTTCGGCTACGAACTGGCTTAATTTTTGTGCAAGGGCAGAAGTGTCTGCACGCAAGTCTTGCGGCAAGACGGGGTGTGCTTGCAAGGCAACGAGGCCATTGCCTGCCAGGCCAGCAGTGGCTTCATAAGTCTGCGATAGCAAGCCTATGAGGTTGGACAAGATGCCATCAGCATGCTGCCAGCCACATAGTTCAGCTTCGTTTTGCAGACCTGCCAAAAATCCTTGCGGTTTTGCCTGGCTGTCTTGCAGCAGTTGGCGGAAATTGTCTTGCAAAGCCTGAGCAGCCACATGTGCCGCATCAATTTGTTCTGCTGTGCTCAAGGGGGACAGACAGCGTACGAAATCTGCCATCCAGTTTGCCAGGTCAGGCAAGGTTTCTTCTTCAAATCCCAATATGCTGCCCATGACATGAACAGGCAAAGCTAACAAATATTGTGTCAGCCCGTTCCCTGTAGTGACATCATATTTCCTTGCAAGTTGAGCGGCATGCTGGTGCGTATGTGCAGCGATGCCAGACAAATCCAGCTTGCGTAGTGAGCTTTGTATGACTTGCTTGGGCAGGGCATGTGCCTGGCCTTCATTCATGCGTATCAGATTTGAGAATACTTCTCCCGCCGTGCCACCCGCAATATTGCGCGGCACGGGTTCGGCAACTGGCCTGACGGCGCAAGCAGGTGATTCCAGCACTTCTTGCACGACTGCAGCGCGGCTGGCAATCCAGCATTTGAGTTCTGCATCGAAAACCAGCGTGGGCCCTTCGCGCAGGCTGGCGTAATACGGATAAGGGTCTGGGTGGCAAGCGGCATTCAGGATGGTGATTGGATGTGTCATGGCATGGCCGTTGGGTAAGTAATGAAATGCAGTATAGGGCTTGTTTGCATTGAACAATTCGCTTACCATCAAACTATGAATGCAGACAATCCCACCAATATAGAATACGCCGATACCCAATTAGCCAAGTTGGCTGGTGCCATTGCCGAGCCTGCGCGCTCCCGTATGCTGTGCAGCCTGATGGACGGGCGCGCCCGCACCAGTACTGAGCTGGCTGTCGTGGCTGAGGTCAGTCCTTCCACGGCCAGTGTGCATTTGAGCAAATTGCTTGAGCAGCATCTGGTGAACGTGGTGGCACAAGGCAAGCACCGCTACTACCAGTTAGCAAGCAATGAAGTCGCGATTGCACTGGAATCCCTGCTTCTGATCGCAGGTTTGCCCAAATCACGCTTTGTGCCCAACACGCCAGACCGCCTGCGCAAGGCGCGTACCTGCTATGACCACATGGCGGGTGAGGTGGCAGTGGGTGTACATGATTACCTGATGCAGCATGCCTGGATCAGACCTGTGGACGGTGAAGAAACCGCCTATGAATTGACAAGCACAGGCAGCAAAGGCTTGGAAGAATTGGGTCTGGATATCGCCACTACCCGCAAGGCCAGACGGCGTTTCGCCTGCTCATGCCTGGACTGGAGTGAGCGCACACCGCATCTGGGTGGCGCATTGGGTGCCGCTTTATTGAATTTGCTGCTAAACCACGCCTGGCTGGAGCGTGACCTAGATAGCCGGGCGCTGGCTCTGACCAGCAAGGGCAAACGTGAATTTCAAAAAGTGTTTGCCTTAAAGACCTGAAACCTCAGGTCCTAGACTTGATGCTTAAGATCTGGGCTGCGCTTACTCTGGGTTTACTCTTTTGTACCAGATTTGATCTTGGCAAGCCTATCAATGATTGCTGGCTTTAACTTGCGGAAGTACACCAAGTCTATTGTAAACATGGAAACAAGAGCCAGCCCGACAGTCAGCACGCAGCTAATCCATATCGAGTCTGGTGCAGCTATGCGGTTGGACAGATAAATTGCTGCGAATATTGTCAAAGCCGTCATGAATTCACGCCAGAATGGCTTGCGTGTCTTGAATGTTTTCTGCGCTGCCAGTAACACCAGGTCCGGGTAGTGTTTGGGCGCAACATCCTTTAATTCAGGTACTGCCAGCAATAAGGCATCGGTGCTGAAATTTTGCATGATTATTCCTTTATCAGCCTGATTTCAGGCCACGTTCAGATTATCTGCCTCAATACACGCTTAGTCTACGGTCAAAATGTAAAACATTTACCGATGGCATCTTTAAAGTGACATTTTTTCAGACGGACATTCCCTGCTTATGCTGCTGGCCGTTGTTTTGCCATCAAAGCTGGCCGTAAATAACATAAGCAAACTTCAAAATCTTATATAGATGGGAATAATAAGCAGGTTTGCCTATGGTAAGGTATGTGCAAACTGTTTTCACTATATGCATCATGTGTCAATTACTAGGAATGAACTGCAATACCCCGACTGATATCGTTTTCAGTTTTACCGGGTTTGCAACACGCGGCGGTTTGACGGACGAGCACAAGGACGGCTGGGGCATCGCTTTCTTTGAAGGAAGCGGCGTACGCCTGTTTGTCGATCACCAGTCGGCGGTGGAATCGCCAGTGGCTGAGCTCATCAAGCGTTATCCCATCAAATCCAAGAACGTTATCGCCCACATACGCAAGGCAACCCAGGGCCAGGTCAGCCTGGAAAACTGTCATCCTTTTGTGCGCGAATGCTGGGGACGTTACTGGGTGTTTGCCCACAATGGCGATTTGAAGGAATTCGCGCCTGTGCTTGACGGCAGTTTCCAGCCGGTTGGTAATACTGACAGCGAACGGGCATTCTGCTATTTGCTGCAGCGCATGCGCCGCCATTTTGGCGAGCAATTGCCATCGGTGCAGCAACTGGCTCAGTTCATGCGCGAGATCACCGCAGAGATTGCCAGTTATGGCACTTTCAATATGATGCTGTCGAATGGCGAAGCCCTGTTCACCCATTGTTCCACCAAGCTATACTACATCGTGCGTCAGCATCCTTTCAGCACAGCCGCATTGACGGATGAAGATATGGCCGTGGATTTTTCTCAATTGACCACACCTGCCGACAAGGTCGCCATCATCGTCACCGAACCACTGACCACCAATGAAAGCTGGACCCAGTGTGCATCTGGCCAGATGCTGGTGTTTGTCGATGGTGATGTATTGCCCCTGCCAGAGGTAGCAGCATGAACCAGCGTTTGATGGATCAACTCGATACCAATCTCTTGCGTGTCCTGCATACCCTGCTGACTGAGCGCAGTGTGACCCGCACCGCCATGAAACTGGGGCAGTCACAACCCGCCATCAGCAATATGCTGAAACGCCTCCGCGAAATCACAGGCGACGCCATTTTGGTACGCGGCAAAAATGGCATGACTGCGACCGAGCGCGGTGAAGAACTCTTGTTGCTGGCACGCCAGGGCCTGAATGTACTGGAAAGCATCGCCAGCCCGGCTCCAGCTTTCATGCCCGCCTCAACCCAGCGCATCTTTCACCTCGGTGCACCGGATTACCTGAGTGCCTTGCTGATCCCCCTGATCATAGAAAAACTGCGTGAACAAGCCCCCAATGCTGGCCTGACCGTACATGCCCTGAATGCCGGTTTTGATTATGCCGCTGGCCTGGAAAGTGGCGAGCTTGACTGCGTTATCGGCAACTGGCCAGACTTGCCACCCCACCTGCATCTGGCGCAATTGTTTGAAGATGAAGTGGTGTGCATGGTCAACCGCAAACACCCAGTCGTCAGCAAAGGTTTGTCGATCAAATATTATCTGGAAATGGCCCACCTGGCCCCCACACCCTACATGATGGGTCACCGCAGCATCATCGACACTGCGCTGGCAGAGCAGGGCTTGAAGCGCAAGATACAGATGACCATCCCTTATTTCGGCATGGTGCCCTATGTACTCTCACGCACCGACCTCATCTTCACCACCAGCCGCAGCTTTGCCGTGCAATGCGCCAAAGACTGGCCCATAGAAGTCCTGCCCATGCCGGTCACCGTACCCAAGATGAAGTTCTTCATGCTCTGGCATGAACGCGCGCATGCGGCGGCGGAGGTGCAGTGGTTGAGACGGATAGTGGCCGAAGCTTCGGCTAAGGTGATGGTGTAAAAATATAGATGTAGCTTGAGCCGGGCCTCGTTAGGCTTCGCCTTATCAGCCCAACATTGGGGCTCAGCAATCGTATATCTTATTTAAACGCCAAATGTTGGGCTGATAAGACTTAGCCCAACCTACAGTCCATCTCTTCGTCTTGAAAGGGAACGATGCTCCTACATCAACCCGGCACTTTGCCTTCCACACCCTCGACATAAAACTTGATGTCATGCAGGAACTTGTCATCCGCCACTGCATCCTTGCCCAGCACTTCCTTGCCGGTATTATCCTTGATCGGGCCTTTCCAGATCGGGCCTGTGCCATCGATGACGCCCTGGCGTTTGTCGGCGATGAGTTTTTTGACCTCATCTGACAGGCTGGCGTTGAAGGCTTTGAGGTCTATCATGTTTTCCTTCAGGCCCCACCAGGTGGTCTCTGATTTCCATGTTTTGTTGAGCACTTCATCCACGCGCTTGGTGTAGTACACGCCCCAGTCTATGACGGATGCGGCGAGGTGGGCCTTGGCGCCGAACTTGCTCATGTCGCTGTCCCAGCCAAAAGCATACACGCCTTTTTCTTCTGCTGTTTGCACGACAGCGGCAGAATCAGTGTTTTGCATGAGCACATCCACGCCCTGGCCTATCAGGGTAGTGGCGGCTTCGCGTTCCTTGCCAGGGTCAAACCATTTGTTGACCCAGACTACCTTGGTGGTGGCCTTGGGGTTCACAGAGCGAGCGCCCAGCGTGAAGGAGTTGATATTGCGCAGCACTTCAGGAATAGGAAGAGAGGCAACCACACCCAGCTTGCCAGACTTGCTCATCTTGCCAGCGGCTATACCGGCGAGGTAAGCGCCTTCATAAGTGCGCACATCATATTGCGCGAGATTCTCAGCAGTTTTATAACCGGTAGCATGTTCAAACTTCACATCAGGAAAATCCTTGGCGACTTTCAGCATGGCTTCCATGTAACCGAAGGTGGTGCCAAAAATCACTTTATTGCCCTGGTTAGCCAGGTCGCGGATCACGCGTTCTGCATCAGCAGCGCTTTCTGGTACGTTTTCAACGAAGCTGGTTTTGACCTTGTCGCCAAATTTGGCTTCTACTGCCTTGCGGCCAACATCATGGGCATAAGTCCAGCCTGCATCACCGACCGGGCCTACATATACAAAAGCGACTTTCAGAGGTTCTGCCGCAGCAGGTGCGGCAGCGGTGCTGGCTGGTGCAGACGCTGCTGCGCTGGCGGATTTGCTTGCTTCCTTCTGGCCACAGCCAGCAAGACCGACGATAGCCAGGGACAGCGCGGCTGCCAGGGTTTTTCTGCGAGAGATTTTCATGGATAGCTTCCTTGGTTTGATTTTCAGTTTTATTCAAAAAACGCACAGCAAATTACATTCATACAGATTCAAGCTGACCCCGGGCGGAAAGGCTTGCCCAGGGAAGCAGGCATGTTCAGGCGTATCCAGTCAGGGTTACGCGAGATCAGTACCAGCACGATAATCGTCGCCAGATAGGGCAGCATGGATAAAATTTCCGAGGGTATGGCAATGCCTATCGCCTGGAAATGGAACTGCAATATCGTCACGCTGCCAAACAGTAAAGCACCCAGCAAGACCCGTGCCGGACGCCAGGTGGCGAAGGTGGTCAGTGCCAGTGCAATCCAGCCGCGCCCTGCAACCAGGCCTTCTACCCACATCGGTGTATACACGACAGACAGATAGGCGCCAGCGATACCGCAGCAGGCACCGCTGAACAACAGGGCCAGATAACGTATCTTGCGCACAGGGTAACCCAGCGCATGGGCAGATTCTGGCGATTCACCTACTGCCCGCAAGACCAGGCCAGCGCGGCTGCGGTACAAGAACCAGATAATGCCGCCACACAGCAAGAGGCCAAAATACACCGCAAGATGCTGGTCAAACAAGGCTTTGCCGAGGAAGGGGATATCTGATAAAAATGGAATGCCATGTGGTCCCGCAGGCAGGGACTGTCCGACAAAAGACTGCCCTATGAAGGCCGACAGGCCAGCACCAAAGATGGACAGCGCCAGACCAGTTGCCACTTGATTGGTCACCAGCACCAGTGCCAGCCAGGCAAACAAAGTCGCCATCAGCATGCCAGCAATAGCGCCAGCAACAAAACCCAGCCATGGCATATGAGTCTGGTGGGCGATGGCAAATCCAGTGATGGCCGCCACCAGCATCATGCCTTCGGCACCAAGATTGAGCACGCCTGCACGCTCATTGATCAACAGACCCAAAGCGGCGATCAATAGCGGTGTACCGGAATTGATGGAGGCGGCGATAAGTGCAGCAAAATTTTCCATGGTCGCTTATTTCTGCCAACGCAGGCGGTAATTAATCAGGGTATCGCATGCAAGCAGCAAAAACAGCAGCATGCCCTGGAACAGGCCAGTGATGGCAGAAGGCAGGCCCAGGCGCGATTGCGCCATCTCGCCACCAAGGTAAAACAGCGACAGCACCAGGCCACCAAAGATGGTGCCTATCGGGTTCAAACGACCGATGAAGGCGACGATGATGGCGGCAAAACCATAGCCGGGCGAGATAGAAGGCAAGACCTGGCCTATAGGCCCGGACACTTCAAATGCGCCAGCCATGCCAGCGAAACCGCCAGAAATCAGCAATGATGTCCACAAGGCACGGCGGCTGGAGAAGCCTGCATAACGTGCTGCCAGCGGTGCCAGACCACCCACGGTCAATCTATAACCAGCAAAGCTGCGGTAGACAAATACCGCCATCAAGCCACAGGCAACCAGCATCACAATAAAGCCTATATGCAAGCGGCTTCCCGAGAACAGGTGCGGCAGCAGATAATCGCTGGAAAATACTTTGGACTGTGGAAAGTTCATGCCATGTGGGTCTTTCAGCGGGCCATTGACGGCATACATCAGCAGCAATTGCGCGATATAGGTCAGCATCAGTGACACCAGAATCTCATTGGCATTGAAGCGGTCACGCAACAAGGCGGTGATGGACGCCCACAAACTACCGCCTACCACACCAGCGCAAGTTGCCAGCAGCAACACCGTGCCGCCCGACAAGCCCGGCGTGCCGGTATCAAAAAACAATATGGTGCTGCCAGCGGCCAGGCCACCGGCGATCAACTGCCCCTCAGCACCAATGTTCCAGACATTGGCACGGTAACAGACCGACAGTCCTAGTGCGCACAAGACCAGTGGCGTCGTCTTCAATAGCAGTTCAGCGATGGATGCCTTGCTGCGTATCGGTTCTATCAAAAATACCTGCAAGCCAGTCAAAGGATTTTTACCCAGTGCCATGAACAGCAGGGCACCGAAAAAGATCGTCAGCAACAAAGCCAGTACAGGGGAAAGATAAGCCATGCTGCGCGAGCTGGCGGCACGTAATTCCAGCTTAAACATGCTCGCCCCGCTCATTCTTCACATTTATTTTCTTGCGGCTGCCGCTGCTACCGGTTTTACCGAGGGACACCGTTTCTGCCGTTGTCCATTCTTCCCACAAACCACTCATCCACAATCCTATCTTTTCCCTGGTCGCGCTGGCTGTTGCTATCGATGGCGACAAGCGGCCCTTGGCGATCACATGCATGCGGTCACATAATTCAAACAATTCATCGAGCTCTTCCGAGATCACCAGCACAGCGCAACCAGCTTGCTTGAGCTTGCGTATCTCGTCATGGATTTGCGCTGCCGCACCCACGTCCACGCCCCAGGTAGGCTGGGCAACGATAAACACCTCTGGCTGTCGCGTGATTTCACGGCCCACAATAAATTTTTGCAGATTGCCACCCGACAGGCTGCGTGCCAGTGCCGCAGGCCCACCTGCCTTGACGCGGAAGCGGGCGATGATATCCGCCGCCGCCTGTATCGTATGGCGAAAATTGATCATGCGCTTATTGACGAAGGGCGCATGCTGGTGCGACAACAGCATATTACTGGTCAGGCTCATCTCTGGTACTGCCCCACGGCCGAGTCTTTCTTCCGGCACCAGGCTCTGGCCCAGCTTGCGCCTGCTCTCAGGGCCACGGTTGCCAACTGGTTTGCCTTTCAGTTCTATCATTTGCGGCGCAGCGCGCCTGTCTTCACCAGAAAGTGCAGCCAGTAATTCTTGCTGGCCATTACCAGACACACCTGCAATGCCTACAATTTCGCCGCCAAATAATTCCAGTTGTATGTCTTCGAGGGCCGTGGCAAAGGCATGCGCCTTCGGCAGACTTAGCTGGCGGATCAGCAGCCGTGATTCACCCAGGGTCACGGGCTCGGTATGGGCCGATGGTGGCAAGTCTGCACCTATCATCATGCGCGATAGGCTGGCGGCGGTCTCCTGTGCCGGGTCGCAGTGCCCGGTTACCTTGCCTGCACGCATGACCGTGGCGCTATGACATAGTTCACGGATTTCATCGAGCTTGTGGCTGATATACAGGATGCTGCAACCCTCAGCGGCAATCTTGCGGAGGGTGACAAAGAGTTTTTGTACCGCCTGCGGTGTCAGTACCGAGGTTGGTTCATCAAGGATCAGCAATTGCGGCTTGGTCAGCAGGGCGCGCACGATTTCCACACGCTGTCTTTCTCCGACTGACAAGGTGTGTACATGGCGGTGCGGTTCCAGTTCCAGGCCATAGTTTTCACCAGTCTGGGCGATCTGCTCGGCCAGCTCCAGCATATTCACATTCTGGTCCAGGCCAAGGGCGATGTTCTCAGCCACTGTCAACGTATCGAAGAGTGAAAAATGCTGAAACACCATGGCAATGCCCAGCTTGCGCGCATCTTGCGGCGTCGCTACTTTGATTTCCTGGCCATTCCAGCGCACCGTGCCTGAATCTGGCTTGACAGCACCAAAGATGATCTTCATCAGCGTCGATTTGCCTGCGCCGTTCTCACCCAGCACTGCATGAATTTCGCCCGGCGCAACCTGTAACCTGACACCATCATTGGCAATAACGGCCGGATAGCGTTTACAGATGTCGGTCAGTTCCAGCCTGGGCAATATGGGTGAAGCAGCAGAAGTCACTTTGACCTTTCCATCTGGTGTTTGAAATTCTAGAGTAGGGAGTAAGTCCGTCTGTTCACATCACGTTCAGGACATGTTGGACATTTGCCTGACATTATAAGTGGCTGTCGCGCACATTTTCAAAATCTATCTGTCATTTGGTACAAGGTGGAATTTGTTTGCCTGAAATCAAATTGGAAGAAATCGTTTAAATTTTTCATCTGATGGCTATACGTTGTTTTCCAGCATCAACAGCATTGCCTGCGCACAAAATTTTGTGGATGCGCTATTTGGCGCCTAGCCCTCAAGGCAAGTGAAGCAAACTTAGCTTGAGTAGCAGGCTTTATAGGGAGGAGGAAAAGAAGAGAAACATCCATGGTGATGTTCCTCTTCTATGCAGCTAACTGGATGGTGTAGAAAATAGGGCGTGAAAGCTTAACAGTAGCTGCACTCTGCATTTAACCTCTATCAAGTATTCGATTCAGTCAGACGGTTACTCTTGCTTTATTGCTTGACAAAAACTGGTTGGTCTACCAATCCTGCTCCCGGTGTATATACAGACGCGGCTGTATTTATCCGCTTGGCAGGCGTGCTGCCATCTGCGCCAGTCGCAGGGTTGGGTAAAGGCAATTTAAACTTGTTTCCCAACAAAGCATAGCCGGTGTATTGAGTAGTACCGTTCGAAGTGATATCCAGTGTTTTGTAGGATTCAGTGCCAGAAGTCAAATAAATGTCGCCCGTTTTGAAAATTCCCGTCAGGCTATCATTTTGGATGAAGCCTCCAGTGTTACCGGTAAGGATGGCGCAAACTTCCTTCTTGCCGGTGATAGCGTTGCCTGAGAAAGTAAAAGTGGTACGTGTCTCATACGCGCCATGGATGTCTAAACCGCAGGCAGTTCCAGTGGTATGGCTCCCCGTGGAGTAGACCCATGTTCCTTCAAGTTCGGAGACAGTTGGGGTTGTCGTGGTGTTAGGAGTAGAGGAACCTCCGCCACAGGCAGTAAGGCAGGCAATGAATAGGAGGGATAGTTTTTTCATAGGGCGGGTCTAAATACGAATTAGCAAATGTTACATAAAAATGGGATGCAAAATGTATCACATATAAGCAGAAATGGTGCTGACGCGCGTCAATGTTCTCGCTTGGGTATAGAATAATCCTTAATAATCAAAGGATTTGCCGTATTTTCTAGCGCATGGACAAACCAGCCACTTTCCGTGACGATGCCCGTTTCTGGCGCAGCCCGCTGCTGCCGGATGCTGAGTTGCTGACCGCTGAATACTTTGCCCAGGAATTTGCTCCGCACTGGCATGAAAGCTTTTCCATCCCCGTCATACAGTCTGGCGCACAAACCTACCGCTATCGCGGCACCCGCTGCCTGGCCTCGGTTGGCTGCATCGCAGCCATCAATCCCGGCGAAGTGCATACCGGCGAAAGGGCAACCGAACATGGCTGGGCCTACCGCGCGTTTTACCCGTCCGTAGACTGGATGCAGCAACTCGCCAGCGACATGGCGGGAAGCGCTGTTGGTGTTCCCTGGTTGCCGGATGGAGTCATTGAAGATGCCGAAGTCTCCACCCAACTGGCATATGCCCATCGTTTGCTGGAAGCAGGTAGTGATCCCCTGGCAGCAGAAAACGCCCTGACCGCAGGCTTTGCCCTTATGCTGTCCCGCTACGCCCGCACTCGCCCGGTTATGCAAACTATTTTGCCCGATGCCGTCAGGGTAGAAATGATGAAATCCCGGCTCAGCGAAGACCTAAGCACATCTATCAGCCTGACTGAGTTGGCACAAGAGGTTGGCCTGTCCAGCTTCTACTCCGCCCGTTTGTTTTCCCGCACTACTGGCATGCCACCGCATGCCTGGCGTAATCAACTGAGATTGAACCGCGCGCAGAGTTTGCTGCGGCAGAATCTGTCGGTGACTGAGATTGCGACCATGATAGGGTTTGCGGACCAGAGTCATTTCACGCGGCATTTTAAAAGGGCGTTTGGGGTTGCGCCGGGGAAGTGGCGGGTTTGAAATTACTTGCGATGGTTCGATCAGTCGTGCATTAAGAATATGATTAGTAGTCGTGTTGACGTTGGGGTTGTTGTTGTTTTTGACTTTTGCTGTTCCCATGTGTCGACGCCGTTTGTGCGGTACAGAAAATGGAAAAAGAAGGACCGCTGTCTGAGCGTAGCGAGTTTCGGGCCTTCCCATTTTTTGTACTGCATAAACGGGAACCCCCTTTAGGGGGCGACGACGCCTGGGTCGCCTTCTTTTGCTTCCTTTTCTTGGCGAAAGCAAGAAAAGGGAGTAGCTGCCGGGCTACCCCCGGCCTGCAATCGTCAATGACGTGTACGGGCATTTAGAAATTTAGCTCGTAAGTCTACGATTTTGAATTTAATGCATTGCGCAGCATACTACGAACGCCGCTGGATTCCAGCTAACCCCACGCTGGAATGACGTAACTAACATTAGAGTCATTTAATTTACTTTCAGCCAGATGAGGCACGTAAGTAAATTTTTTATTTCAAATAACGCCCCCAAACCGCAAGAACGTACAAGCCCCTTCCCCAATTTACAGGCAAGATCCCATTCAATCGCCATCCGCAATATGGAATCACCCCCATGCCCGCAACCACAAGAATGAAGCACTTCACCGCTGGTGTCCGCGACACCGTCCCCATGCTCATTGGTGCAGCCCCTTTCGGCATGATCTTTGGGACCCTGGTCGCCACAGCACAAATGCAAGCCTGGCAAGGGCAATTGATGTCGCTGGCGGTGTTTGCAGGCTCTAGCCAGTTCATCGCCACGGGTCTTATCGCCAGTCATACTGGCATGCTGGTGATATGGCTGGCGACTTTTATCGTTAATTTGCGACATATGCTGTATGCGGCTGCTCTCATGCCACATGTGCGTCATTTACCGAGGCGCTGGCGCTGGGGACTGGGTTTTTTGCTGACGGATGAAACTTTTGCCGTGGTTGATCGCTATTACCGACAGCATCCTCAGGATGCCTTGGGGCATTGGTATTTCCTGGGCTCTGGCTTGTCCATGTACGTCAACTGGCAAACTTGGACGCTGATAGGCCTGATGTTTGGGGCGATATTCCCGCAATTACAGACCCTGGGTCTGGACTTTGCCATGGTGGCAACTTTTATTGCGATAGTTGTGCCGCAATTGTTCAAACGTCCGCATTTGCTGGCCGCCATCGTTGCTGGAAGCACAGCTTATGCGTTGCAACATTTGCCTTACAAACTGGGCTTGCTGGTGGCGATTGCTTTTGGGGTGGCGACGGGCATGCTGGTGTCGCGCTTCACCAGGCAAGATAATAAGCAAGAACAAATCACCGCGGAGCAGGCATGAATATTACTTTGACCATCCTTGGCATGGCAGTCATCACCTTTCTGGTCAAGGCCTTGATCTTCATCCTCGGTGACCGCGTAGCATTTTCCGGTAACCTCAAAAAGGCACTGGAGTTTGTGCCGGTGACTGTCCTGACAGCCATCATCGTGCCCATGATCTTGTCGCCTCATGGCAAGGAGTTGGAACTGACCTGGCGCAATCCGCAATTGGTAGCGGCGATTGTAGCAGCCTTGCTGTGTGCGGTGAGCAGGCATCAACTGGCAACCATCATCGTCGGGCTGACGGTGTTCTTTAGCTGGCAGTATATGCTGGGCTAAAGGTAAGATATGTGCTTTGTCGCTTTCAACATTTAGCAAATGACTTACGATTTCAGCGCAGTTAACGCAGCCATGCAAAAATATGTGGACAGGCAGATCCTGTCCGGTGTCTCGACCGCCGTGCTGGTCGGGCGCGAACTGGTGCACCAGCATTGCACTGGCTGGGCCGACCGCGAGAGCCAGACGCCGATGCGCGATGGTCATTTGTTCCGCGTGTTTTCCAATACCAAACTGATCACTTCGGTGGCAGTTTTGCTGTTGATGGAAGATGGCAAGCTGGAACTTGATCAGCCTGCAGAAGAATTCCTGCCGCAACTGGCGCATATGCAGGTGCTCAAACCTGGTGCGACCAATATCAGTGATACCGAGCCAGCGCGCAGCAAGATCACCGTCAAGCATTTGCTTACTCATACTGCCGGTTTGAGTTATGGCTTGCTCGATCATGGCACGGTCATGTACAAGGCCTACAATGAAAAACGGGTCATGAATGCCTTTACCAGTCTGAACGACATGATGGATGTGCTGGCAGAATTGCCGCTGAGTTTTCATCCCGGCGAAGCCTGGGAATATTCGATTGCCACCGATGTGCTGGCGCGGCTGGTAGAAGTTGTCAGTGGCATGAGTTTTGACCGTTTTTTGCAGTTGCGCATCCTCAATCCCCTGGCCATGCATGACACCAGCTTTGTCGTGCCTGCGCATAAGCTTGACAGGCTGGCGTCTTACTATGCTGGTACAGACCCGCAAAATATCTTGCAGCGTGGCTTGCGCAAGCTCGACAAGTCTCCTTACCCTGGCGCATTCACCACGTCAGTTGCCCGCCTGTCTGGCGGTGGTGGCCTGGTATCGAGCATGCAGGACATGCTGGCACTGATGCGCAGCTTCATGCCAGATGGTGATACCTTGCTCAAGCCAGAAACGATCAAACGCATGATGCAAAACCACTTGCCCCCAGGTACTGGCATTGCATTTCCTGGCGTTGGTGATGTACCTGGCAAGGGTTTTGGCCTGGGTGGTGCGGTAACACTAAAACCGTCATCGATAGATCCACCAGCGTCTGTTGGTGAATTTGAGTGGGGTGGTATCGCAGGCACGCATTGGTGGATATCACCACGCCACAATATCGCCGGGATATTGATGACGCAAAGACTCATGAGCTTCTGGCATCCGTTTTCTTTTGACTTTAAGCGACTGGCATACGAGGCAGCAGGGGTGAAATAAACAAAAGGAGAAGAGCATGAATTTTTACTCGACAGCGAAGCTGCGCCTGATAGGTGCCTTGGCAATCGGCAGCTTGCTGGCTGCCTGCAGCAGCGTCCCTATACGAACCGGACAAGTCAGTAAAATGCAGACTGCCTGGGTCGTCATTGGTGAAAACGGGCAAGCCATTGCCAGAGCCATTACGACAGATACGACTTGCCCGGCCCTGGTGCAGGATGGCAAAGCTGCCAGTATGAACATCAGGGCAGCAGCGGATACCCTGCCTTTGCGCAAAACTGCAAGCAAACCGGAAGACAGCAAGCCTTCCACTTTTCCTGTGTTGACTTGTGAAGCAGCATTATTGGCGAGCACCAAAACAGCCAGTATTGCTGGCCGTGATTTGCCCATCCCCAAACCAGTGGCACAAAAAATCATTGTCATTGGTGACACTGGCTGCCGTTTGAAAGTGGCAGACAATTACTTCCAGTCCTGCAATGACAGTGAGAAATGGGCTTTCCGTGAAATGGTGGAAACCGCAGCGCGCTTCAAGCCTGACCTGGTCGTGCATGTCGGAGATTATCACTACCGCGAAAATGCTTGCCCTGAAGGTAATAAGGAATGTGCAGGTAGCCCATGGGGTTATGGCTGGGATACCTGGCAGGCAGATTTCTTCACACCAGCGCACGCTTTGCTGAAGGTTGCGCCGTGGGTCGTTGTGCGCGGCAATCATGAAACTTGTGTTCGTGCAGGCCAAGGCTGGTGGCGTCTGATGGACCCGCGCCCTTTGAAGAGAGGGCGCGACTGTGTGGATGAAGGAAATGACATGCGTGGCGACTATAGCGATCCTTATGCCGTACCCCTAGGGCGCGCGGGCAGCGAGCAGGCGCAACTCATCATCTTTGACTCTGCTAAAGTGCCTATTAAACCACTGGCAAAAACCGATGCTGCCTACCAGCTCTATATGGAACAGTTCAAGACCGTCAATGCATTGGCAGAAAGTGCAGACTTCAACATCTTCATTGACCATCACCCCATCCTGGCGTTTGCCGCAGAGCGTAAAAAAGATGGGCCGCTGAATATCTTCCCTGGCAATCTTGCCATGCAAGACATCATGCAGACTTTGAATACCACACGCCTGTTTCCATCCAGGGTGCAAGCGACACTGGCAGGTCATGTGCATTTATTCCAGGCTTTGACTTTTAGCACAGATCATCCTGTGCAATTTGTAGCGGGTAATGGTGGTTCTTCTCTGGATACTCCTTTGCCGATACCTCTCGCGGCGAATTCCACGCCATATACAGAAGCCAGACTCGATTTCTTTAGCAATTCCAATGAAGTTGGCTTCATGACGATGGAACGTGAGCAGCACAGCTGGAAAATCCAGGCCTGGAACAAGCGCGGTAAATTGATAACGGAATGTCGTACGCAAGGCAAAAAAACGGAATGCAAGAATAAATAAGCCTGCTTCTATTTCGTCAGAAAAGCAGAAAAATTTAAAAAGCCTGAGTATTTTTACTCAGGCTTTTTTATATTTGCTGACATAAATTTTGCACCAGCGCAGCACGCACCAATGTGGCAAGATTGCTCATTTGAGGTGCAGTTTTCTTGTTTTTGTTTTATTGAAACTGTCGGCATTTCGCCACGGAATGTGCAAGAAATGGTGAAATAACTTTTTGTAAGTCTTGTCATCATCTAACTTGAAAAGAATGGTTGAAATTTCTATTTCCACCAGGCATCTCCTACGAGACATCAGGTAAGTCAGTGCTCTATTGCCAGTCGTTAAGTTGTTGTTGTGAAATGGTTTTGAAAATTTCCATCAGGAAATAGTTCAAGTCTGTCAGATGAATAAAACCTACAATGAAGAAACTTTCAAGGAGATAGCATGAATTTGAAGCCTTTTATCACTTTATTGGCAATGACTTCCGCAGTATCGGCCGCCTGGGCCCAGGATACTTCCAATATAACCATTAGCGGATTTGGTACAGCTGCACTGACGCGCAGTAATACTTCCGATGCAGAATTTGCCCGTCCCAATCAATTGGCAGGGGTCACCAGTGGCGCAAAAACCGGGGTAGATTCCAACCTGGGTTTGCAAGTCACTGCAAAAATGAATGACTGGTTGTCTTTCACAGGCCAGGGTCTGGTGCGTAAAAATGTGACGGACAATTTTGGTGCAGAACTGGCCTGGGCCTTTGCTAAGGCCAAGGTATCCGAGAGCCTGAATATACGGGTGGGCCGCATAGGTTTGCCGGTCTATATGATTTCTGATTACCGCAATGTCGGTTACGCCAACACCATGTTGCGTCCCCCGGTAGAAATGTATGCTCAGGTGACGCTGGAAAGCCTGGATGGTGCAGACTTGCTGTATCAGACCAGTCTGGGTGACACCAATATCACGGCACAAGTTGCCTACGGCGTGACCGACTCAGAAAACCGCAGTAACTTTACGGCAAAATTCAAAAAGGTCTCAAGTATCAATCTTGTCGCCGAGCATGGTCCTTTCACTTTCCGCTTCGGCCGTGTCGATGCGAATGTCACAGTCGATAATTCAACCAATCTGAACACTCTGGTTTCCGGTTTGTCAAAGTTTGGATTTGTCTCTGGTGCGAACGCAATTGCAGTCAACGATACCAAGGCATCTTTCACCTCTGTTGGTCTGGGTGTGGACTGGAAGAGCATGGTCGTGCAGGCTGAATATGGCAAGCGCAAATCTGCCAGCCTGTCGATTGCCGACACGACATCCTGGTACACCATGTTTGGCTATCGCATGGGCAGCTTCCTGCCATATTTCGTCCATGCTTCGGCAACACAGGATAGCCCACGCACCGTTGCTGGCTTGCCAACTGCCGGTCCCCTGCTGCCTTACACCCTGGGTGCAAATGGCCTGGCCTCGGCTTCACCTATACAAACCAGCAATAGCATAGGTGTGCGCTGGGACTTCCATAAATCAGCCGCTTTAAAACTTCAACTCGACAGGATGTCGCCAGAAAATGGGCCAGGCGTATTCATTAATGCCAAACCTGGTTTCAAGGGCCCGGTCACGGTGTTTGCGGCAGCAGTTGATTTTGTATTTTGATGGAGGTGTGCGATGAATAAACATTTAACACACTTAATGCTGGCCGCAAGCTTCATGACCAGTGCGTCGTTTGCCGGTGCCGCAGAACTGGTTGTCATCGTCAATACAGCCAACCCGGCAACGGCGATGACTGCTGCCCAGGCATCCCAGTTTTTCCTCGGTAAGTCGGCGATGTTCACCCCTGTGGATTTGCCAGACAACTCCCCTATCCGTGCCGAGTTTTATAAAAAAGTGGCTGACAAGGATTTATCTGAAGTCAAGACTATCTGGTCCAAACTGGTTTTCACGGGCAAGGGTACTGCACCGAAAGAAATGCATAACTATGCTGAAGTGAAGAAAGCAGTCGCCGCCAATCCGACGGGCATCGGTTATATAGAACGCTCCGCCGTGGATGCAACTGTCAAGGTAATCACGGTTTTGCCTTGATTTTTCATGCATCGTTGTTTTTGAGAAAGCTGCTAGTCAGCTTTCTTTTTTTTTGTGGTTTTTGCTGGATAACTACAAATTTCCAATGAGAAATTTGCAATCTGCAACAAATCCATCTAAAACTACATATATAGTCTAAGTAAGTTTCTTATTTCCCCCTCCCTCGCAATTCTGTTGTTCTTTCCAATAAAGGACTTATCATGAAATTGTTTTATAACCTGAGGATATCAGCCAAATTGTTTGTCGGATTTGGTTTGCTGCTGTTACTCACGGTTTTTCTAGGTGTGTTTTCCATCGCCATGTTGGCCAAGGTCAATCAAAACGCCTATGAACTGGGGACCAACTGGATGCCCAGTGTGAATGCTGCCATGGGGATCAAGGAAAGGGTGTCTCGCATCCGTTCTCAGGAAGCTCAACTGGTCTCAGCAGAAAATGCCGAAGAGGTAGAGAAATATATTGGTCGCACCAAGGAAGCGATTACCGGGTTGAAAGAAAACGAGGCCGAATACGCACGCCTGGCTTCTACTTCTGAAGAGAAAAAACAGTTCGAAGAGTACAGTAAATCCATGGGGGAATATCTCCAGATTTCTGAGAAGATCATGGCACTGGCACGCGAAGGTAATAGCAAGGATGCCATGAGTTTGATGCGTGGCGATTCTTCCAAAATCAATACCAAAGTCCGTGGACTGGTCGATAACATGGTAAAAGCAAATGTTGATGGTGGTGTCGATGCCTACAAGAAGGGTACGGAGGCTTATCTAGCTTCGCGCACTTTGATTATTGCCGTTTTGGTCGCCAGTATCTTGCTTGGTATGTTATTGGCTTATGTCATCGCCCGCATCGTTTCGCGCCCTTTGCAAGATGCACTGAAGGTTGCACAAACGGTAGCATCTGGCGACTTGACCAGCAATATCCAATCGAGTACCAGTGACGAGACCGGCTTGCTGTTACAGGCATTGAAGGAAATGAACCAGAGCCTGTTGCAAGTGGTGACTGAAGTGCGCCAGGGTACGGATGAAATCGCCGCTGCAACAAAAGAAATTGCCGAAGGCAATATGGACTTATCCAACCGCACCGAAAACCAGGCCAGCTCGCTGGAAGAAACCGCTTCTTCCATGGAAGAAATTACTTCCACCATCAAACACAATAGTGACAATGCACGCCAGGCCAATCAACTGTCGCATTCTGCCTCTGCCGTAGCGCAAAAAGGGGGCGATGTGGTGTCGCAAGTGGTTGATACCATGGGTTCCATCAATGAATCTTCCAAAAAAATCGTTGATATCATTGCTGTTATTGATGGCATTGCCTTCCAGACCAATATTCTGGCTTTGAATGCGGCGGTAGAGGCAGCTCGTGCCGGTGAGCAGGGGCGCGGCTTTGCCGTGGTGGCGTCAGAAGTTCGCAACCTGGCCCAGCGGTCAGCCGGCGCTGCCAAGGAAATCAAGGAGTTGATCAATGACTCTGTGGACAAGGTAGGACAGGGTACCCGCCTTGTTGATCAGGCTGGTGAGACCATGAAAGAAGTGGTTGACAGTGTGAAACGCGTCAGTGACATCATCAGTGAAATCACGGCGGCTGGCACGGAGCAGAGCGCGGGTATAGAGCAAATCAATGTTGCCGTCACCCAGATGGATCAGATGACGCAGCAAAATGCCGCTCTGGTGGAAGAGGCTGCTGCGGCAGCAGGCGCCTTGCAAGACCAGGCACAAAACCTGAGTCGTGTAGTCAGTGTGTTCAAACTTGATCAGACAAATACAGTCGGTAGCAAACCAGAGCCGGTGGCCAGATCAGTAGCAGCAAAAAATACCGGCGCAAAACCGGCGGTGCGTAACTTGCCCAAGCCTGCTGTCAAAGCTACAAAGCCTGCCTCGACAAGAAAAGAACCAGTCGCAGCGACCGATGACTGGGAAGAGTTTTAAGCTTGATAAAAAAAGCCCGTCTATTGACGGGCATTTTTTTAAACTCGAAATACAGCGTAGAAACGCAAGCTCAGGACAGTTCGCTCTGGTTAACAATGATGCGAGAAACCAGTCCATACTCCTTGGCTTCAACAGCGCTCATCCAGAAATCACGGTCTATATCTGCCGTCACTTTTTCCAGTGTCTGGCCAGATTCTTTGGCGATCAGAGCAGCGATGCGTTCGCGTATCTTGACGATTTCACGGGCCTGGATAGCAATATCCGTTGCCTGGCCACCAAAACCACCGCTAGGCTGGTGGATCAAAAAGCGGGTATTTGGCAGGCAGACACGGCGTTCTTTGGGGACCGACAAGAAGACATTGACGGCAGCACTGCCTACCCAGCCTGTGCCAACCATATTCACTGGCGCATCGATGAACCTGATGATGTCATGAATGACATCGCCAGATTCCACATGGCCACCAGGTGAAGATACCAGGATAGTGATAGGTTCTTTGGACTCTGCCGACAAGGCGATCAGACGCTTGCTGACTTCAGCAGCGAGTTTATCGTTAATCGTACCAAATACCAGCACGGTACGGGATTTAAATGCCTTTTCTTCGAGGAAAGGGCTACGTTGTGCGTCGTTATTGTCTTTTTCGTCGGCCATGGAGAAGTCTTCTTTGCTTATTCTGGTTGAGTAGGTGAATTCAGGTGATTTTAAGTCATTCAGGCTGCCTAGATGGCAGCTCAGGTGCTTTTTTTCAAGTAGGCCTCTGCCAGCCTGACCCAATAAGTTGCGCCTATGGGGAGCAAATCATCATTGAAGTCATAGCTGGGGTTGTGCAAGTTGCAAGGCCCGAGGCCATGGCCCGTGTCCCTGTGTCCACCATCGCCATTGCCCAAAAAGACATAACAACCCGGTTTGGCTTGCAGCATGAAAGAAAAATCTTCCGCTCCCATGGTGGGCTCTACCCGTTCATCAACATTGTCTGCACCTACCACGCTGCGCATGACTTCGGCAGCAAAGGCAGTTTCCTTGGCGTGATTGATCAGGGGCGGGTAATTGCGCTTGAAGCGGAAATCCACCTGGGCATCAAAAGCGGCGGCCGTATGCTCGGCGATGGTGCGCATGCGTTTTTCGATGAGATCTATCATTTCTGTACTGAAGGCGCGCACCGTGCCTATCAGCGTCGCTTCATCCGGGATGACATTCGTCGCGCTGCCGGAATGGATTTGCGTGACCGACAAGACGGCTGACTCCAGCGGGCTGGCATTGCGGCTGACGATGGTTTGCCAGCTCTGCGCCATCTGTATCGCCACGATGATGGGGTCTATACCCTTGTGCGGTTGCGCCGCATGGGCACCTTTGCCCCTGACAATGACTTCAAATTCATTCGACGAGGCCATCATGGGGCCTGGCGTGACACCAAAAGTGCCCACTGCTGCGCCTGGCCAGTTATGCATGCCAAAGACTGCATCCATTGGGTATTTCTCAAACATGCCTTCTTCTATCATGCGGCGCGCACCGCCACCGCCTTCTTCGGCAGGCTGGAAGATCAGATAGACCGTGCCATCGAATTCCTTGTATTTGGACAGATAATGCGCCGCCCCCAGCAACATGGCAGTGTGGCCATCATGACCGCAGGCATGCATTTTCCCATCGTGTTTTGAGGTATGGGCAAAGGTATTGATTTCCTGCATGGGCAGGGCGTCCATATCGGCACGCAAGCCTATGGCGCGTTCGCTTGTGCCATTCTTGAGCACACCGACGATGCCTGTGCCAGCCAGGCCACGGATAATGGGTATGCCCCAGGCCTCCAGCTTTTGCGCGACAACTTCAGATGTGCGGTGTTCTTCAAAGCAAAGTTCCGGGTGGGCATGGATATCTCGCCGGATTTGCTGGATTTCGGCCTGGAATTGGACGATAGGATCGATCAGGTTCATTATTTGTCTCCGGGTAGCGTATTCTGGCCCATGGGCAGGTAGACGCCAATTATTCTTGACAGGATGTTATCCTGTTGAAAAGAGAATGAATAGCCTGCGCACCTTGGTTGGCGGACTATGACTTTCTTCAGTATAGAGAAAGATACCAGATTCCAGGCAAACTGGTAGCCCTGACGCCTATTTCATTCCTGGCATATCGATACTATAAAAACAGATTTGCGTTACCCTTGCACAATCAGGTATGTTCGTGCTGCGCCAAGGACATCGAGTGAAAGGCGGTAAAACCCGGCGACATGTTCCGGACCGAGATTTCCGGTAAAAAGAATAATGATTGCACATGATAAACACCTTTAAAGAGATACAGAACTTCGCCAGGAAAACCAGTTTTTGTGGGTTTGCAGACGCCCTTATGAAGCTGAGATAGGTATGCCCGGATTTATCTTGCGCCGCCTGCTGCAAAGCCTGGCTGTTTTACTACTCATGTCACTGCTGGTATTTGCTGGCGTGTATGCGATAGGCAATCCCATCGATATCCTGATCAGCCCTGAGGCTGACCAGGTTGAGCGTGCGCGCATCATTGCTGCCTTTGGCCTGGACCAGAGCCTGCCGCAGCAATACTGGTTATTTCTTAAAAATGCCCTGGCTGGCGATATGGGGCGCTCCTTCGCTTATGCCACACCTGCACTGGCTCTGATCATAGAACGCATGCCTGCCACGCTGGAACTGGCCGTATTTGCCATATTGATTGCGATAGCTCTGGGCATACCACTGGGTTTGCTGGCTGGTTTGTGGCCAGACAGCATTGCTGCAAAGAGCATCATGGCGGTATCGATATTAGGCTTCTCCCTGCCGACCTTCTGGGTCGGGCTGATGCTGATCATGGTGTTTGCCGTGCAACTGGGCTGGCTGCCTTCCAGCGGGCGTGGTGAGACAACGCTTTTGCTGGGTGTGCCTGTCAGTTTTTTGAGCATAGATGGCCTCAGGCATTTGCTCTTGCCTGCGCTGAACCTGGCGCTCTTCAATATCGCCATGGTAATACGCCTGACGCGCTCAGGTGCGCAAGAAGCGCTGTTGCAAGACTATGTGCGTTTTGCCCGCGCCAAGGGTTTGCGAAATAGCCGCATCATAGGCGTGCATGTACTTAAAAATATCCTGATTCCTATCGTTACTGTGATTGCCTTGCAATTTGGTTCCATCATCGCCTTTGCAATAGTTACAGAATCAGTGTTTGCCTGGCCAGGCATGGGCAAGCTCATCATCGATTCTATCCGCGTGCTGGACAGGCCAGTCATCGTTGCCTATCTGCTGTTGATCGTCAGCCTGTTTATCCTCATCAACCTGGTGGTGGATGTGCTGTATTCATTGCTGGACCCGCGCGTGCGTTTGTCAGAAAGCCGGGGCTGATGTGATGGCGACAGAAACCATAAGCCCAAAAATTGAAACGCCCTTACAGCGTTTCTTGCGCGACTTCTTTGCCAGCCGCATCGCCAGTCTGGGCAGTTTGATTTTATTGCTGCTGGTCTTGCTGGCGGTATTTGCGCCACTGATCTCACCGCAAAACCCGTATGACCTGATGGCGCTGGATGTCATGGATTCACGCCTGGAGCCTGGCAAACTCTCTGCCGATGGCAAGCATACGTTTTTGCTAGGCACTGATGAGCAGGGGCGCGACATGTTGTCAGCCATCTTCTATGGTTTGCGCATTTCGCTTATCGTTGGTTTTTCCAGCACTGTAATTGCGCTGGTAATCGGTTTGAGTCTTGGCCTGCTGGCGGGTTATCTGGGTGGCCGCGTCGAATCCATCATCATGCGCATTGCTGACATACAGCTATCTTTCCCCGCCATCCTGATTGCCATGATCTTGCTGGCGCTGACAGGGCAGGGCGTGGGCAAGATCATCATCGCGCTGGTATTGGTGCAATGGGCTTATTATGCGCGCACGGCCCGCAGCGCGGCACTGGTGGAAAGGCAAAAAGAATATATAGAAGCGGCAGTCGGCCTGGGCTTGTCACCAGCGCGCATTATCTGGCGTCACTTGCTGCCCAACTGTTTGCCGCCACTGATCGTCATTGCGGCCTTGCAGGTCGCATCTGCCATTTCCCTCGAAGCCACGCTCTCATTCCTGGGCCTGGGTTTGCCAGTGACCGAACCTTCACTGGGTTTGCTGATCGCCAATGGTTATCAATATCTGTTGTCCGGTAAATACTGGATCAGCTTTTATCCTGGCCTGGCCTTGTTGCTAACGGTCGTCTCCATCAATCTGGTGGCTGATCATTTGCGCGATGTACTCAATCCGCGCTTGCAGACGCAATAGGTGGTGCTAAATATGACGATGGCGACTCTGGAAGTACAAAACCTGCAGACTGAATTTGCCAGCCGTGGAGGTACTGTGCGCGCGGTGAATGATGTCAGTTTCAGCGTGCAGCCAGGACAAATCATGGGCCTGGTCGGTGAGTCCGGTTCTGGCAAATCCATGACCGCCTATTCCATCATGGGCCTGATCGATTCACCCGGCAAAGTCATGGCAGGCAAGGTCTTGTTCAAGGGCCAGGACTTGCGCAACCTGCCGGCAGAAGCCATGCGGCAAATCCGTGGCAACCGCATCGCCATGATATTCCAGGACCCGATGATGACCCTGAATCCGGTCCTGCGCATTGATACACAAATGATGGAAACCATCTTTGCTCATCAAAATGTGAGTCGTGAAAAAGCACGGGAGATGGCACGCGCGGCTCTGGTCAAGGTTGGTATTCCCTCGCCTGATGAAAGACTGCTGGCTTATCCCCACCAGTTTTCTGGCGG
This sequence comes from Undibacterium sp., assembly GCF_030683615.1. Lineage (NCBI taxonomy): Bacteria > Pseudomonadati > Pseudomonadota > Betaproteobacteria > Burkholderiales > Oxalobacteraceae > Undibacterium > Undibacterium sp. Next base: position 56,800 of record NZ_JAUXQE010000002.1, on the reverse strand, counting down.
CATGCGGCAAAGGGTGGCGATCGCCATTGCTCTCCTGAATGAGCCCGAGCTGATTATCTGCGACGAACCAACTACCGCACTCGATGTGACCATACAGGGCCAGATCCTGTATGAAATGCAGAAACTGTGCCGTGAATCTGGCACGGCATTGATCTGGATTACCCATGACCTGTCAGTGGTGGCTGGCCTGGCTGATACCGTAGCCGTCATGTATGCCGGAAAAGTAGTCGAAAGCGGTAGCGTGCAACAAGTACTGGAACAGGCCTGGCATCCCTATACTCACGGTCTGATCGCGTCTTCACCATCACGCAATCTGCATGGGCAAAGCCTGCGTCAGATTCCGGGGTCAACTCCGTCTTTGTTGAACCTGCCGCAAGGCTGTGCATTCCGCCTGCGCTGCGAACGTGCTACTGCGGTTTGTGAACAAGACCCGGTGGCAGAAAATCTGCAGGGCCACAAGGTATTGTGCTTCCACCCAATGCACGCAATGGCCGAGGTGGCGCATGACTGATAGCCGTTTGCCCGCCTTGCTGGAGCTGCGCCGGGTCAGCAAGCGCTTTGCCAAACCTGTGGCATTCACCGACAAACTGACCCAGCTATTCGGTGCTGACAGCAAACAGCAAATCGTCCATGCCGTTGATCAAGTCGATTTGAGTTTGCAGGCGGGTGAAGTCGTCGGCCTGGTAGGTGAATCAGGTTGCGGTAAATCTACGCTAGGGCGCATGGCAGTGGGCTTGCACAGTTTGTCAGAAGGGTCGCGCTGGTGGCGTGGCGAAAGTCTGGCTGACATGGACCAGGCCAAACGCAGGCAAATGCAACTGGCTGTGCAGATGATATTCCAGGACCCATATGCCTCGTTGAACCCGCGCCTGCGCGTGCAAGATATCGTGGGTGAAGCACCGGTCGTGCATGGCATGATCAAGTCGGCAGAACAGCAGGAATATGTAGAACACCTGCTACAAAAAGTAGGGCTGGACCCGGCTGTGCTGAAACGTTTCCCGCATCAGTTTTCTGGCGGCCAGCGTGCTCGCGTCGGTATCGCCAGGGCGCTGGCTGTCAAGCCTGAGTTATTGGTTTGTGATGAGGCAGTAGCTGCGCTGGATGTGTCGATACAGGCGCAGGTTTTAAACCTGTTCATCAAACTGCGTGATGAGCTGAACCTGACTTATCTGTTCATCAGCCATGACCTGGGTGTGGTCAGGCATGTGTCTGACCGCGTACTCATCATGTATCTGGGCCGCGTGGTTGAATCAGCCGCGACCACCGAAATTTTTGAGCGGCCTAATCATCCTTATACACAAGCCTTGCTGGCATCTGCCCCCAGGCTGGAAGTGCGAAAGATGGAATACCTTGCCATCAAGGGTGAAATTCCATCGCCTTTGCATCCGCCGACGGGCTGTCACTTCCATCCGCGCTGCCCGCACGCCATGCCCAGATGTGCCGCAGAGCAGCCAGCACTCAAAGAAGTTGCTCCTTTGCATTTTTCTGCTTGTCATTTAAATACTTGATTATTATCTTGTTATGTTTTAGGCAGTGAATGAGTTTTAATGATGCAGCAAAGAATCCTGGATTACGATCTGGCGCGTGTTGGTATCAGTCTCATGACCAACCAGTCAGGCTGGCTGGCGATGCTGCAGCCCTAAATCGGCAAAGAGTCAGTTTGTTGAAACGCGCTGCTTTCCTGTTTTGTTATGGCCTGCCGATATCCTGCATTATTACGGTTTGTATATTGCATTGGCTGCAGTCTTGCTTACAGTGTCGTAGCGCCTGCCACCCTTGCCTGTGTACATGATCTCTGCAACGGGACCTCAGCATCTATCTGGCCCATGTGCTGATAGGTATGCTTTTGCTGGAAGAGCTGCGTTATCTGGAGGGCCATACTGTGGGCATGGCGGTCCTTGCTGCACTCATTTTCTTTTCATATGCACTGGTGTTTTCACATCTGTGGCGCAGCACGCATCAAAAATAAGAGTCGGCTGTATCCCAGAGTGCAAGTTTTCAGAGACATAGACAAAAATCGCAGTTATCAACTCAGATATTGGAAATGGTGATAACTGGTATACCAAAAATAAAGATGCATTATTTGCTGCGGTGCGATAAAGTAGTACCTGTCTCCTCCAACACCTCCTAAGGTTTGGATTTAACCCGCAACCGCAAGGTCGCGGGTTTTTTTTTGCCTTTTTACCGATCTAGCCATAGGCATGATGTTAATTTCATTGATTTCAATTCTGTCAGGAAATATTTTAAACAGGCTTGATATGTGATTTATGAATGATTGATATGTGAAAATAGATGTTGGTGAATTTGTTGCGCTGCGATATAGTTGCACCTGTCTCCTCCAACACCTCCTAAGGTTTGGATTTAAACCCGCAAAATTTGCGGGTTTTTTTTTGCCTGTTTTGAACGTGATGATTCAAATGATGTTTGCCAACTATTTTCCTGCGACTTGTGTGCAAGCTCAGTCTGCGTGACTATCTGGCTTTACTCATTCGCTAAACCCATGTCTATATGCATTTTAAAACCGGATCTGTCTATCTTGCATGTCTTTTGAGTATGTTCGCCTTCACTTGCTTGCCAGCAAGTGCGATGGATCAGCCAAGGAATGGCGTGGTCGAGCAGTCTATTCCCAAGCCCCGCATAGATAAAGATATGCGTCTAGCCTTGCAGCAATTTGTCACTCGCTACGCACTGCATCCAAAAAATGCTTCACAGCATATTCATATCGCCAATGTAAAAATAGACAGCGGTGAAACAGCCATGTATGCCTACTGGAAAGAAGATCAGTCCATCTTGATCATGCACTTCTTTGCCCATCCATCCGAAGAGCAGGGCCTCTTATGGCTGCACCATAAAGCCAGGATAGATTTGAAGACTGGCGTGGTAGCTACGGAAGAAGAGATGAGTGGCAGTAATTACCTGGTCACCAAAGCCTGGGCTCAGCACATCGTCAATGTCTGTCTGAAACATGGTCAATTGCTGGTATTGAAGCCTAAGACAGATCGCAAGTAATTCATCTGGATCATGAGCGGGCTGGTCCAAATATAAACCTGAGTATTACCTCTAGTGATGACGAAAACATCACTGGTATGTCACTTTCCTGGGAGCGGTAGAGGAAGGGCGGATGAGTGGTATTTAATCTCTAAGAGATATTCAGAAAATGTATACCTGATATTTGCATAATAAAGCATACAGATATGTTGCGGCGCATTAAAGTAGTACCTGTCTCCTCCAACACCTCCTAAAGGTTTGGATTTAAGCCCGCGAATTCAGCGGGCTATTTTTTTGCAAGCTCACTTGGTATGAGAAGGTGCTGGCTTATTCGGCGATATGGATATGCCGCTTGATATGTTTAAGATGGGCGACGATGGTAAAAGTCATGATGACCAGCAAGGACCATGAACTCCACTTGCCCAGATGCACGGTAGACCAGGCACCCAACTGGTTGGGGTAACGCCAGATACCAAAGAAGGTCCCCATATTTTCTGCCAGCCAGATAAAGAAACCTATCAGTATGAAAGATAACAGCAAGGGCATGCTGCGGTCGCGGTCCAGCGGGCGAAATACCACGGATGAACGCGCATACAGACCCAGTGCACAAGCCGCCATGTACCAGCGATAGTCACCAATGTAATGGTGAGTGAAAAAATTCACATAAATCAGTATGCCTATCAGCGCGGCCATCCAGTAAGGGGGATGATGGCGTATGCGTAAATCAAATAAGCGCCAGGCCTGGATGATATAGCTGCCTATGCTGGCATACATGAAACCGCTGAACAGCGGCACGCCCCAAATCTTGGTATAGCCAAATTCAGGATAAGCCCAGCTCTGTATCTGGCCCGATACCTTGAACACTTCCAGCGCAAACCCAACCATGTGGAACAGGGTGACGGCTTTTAGCTCATCAACAGTTTCCAGCTTGCTCCAGACCATGCCGCCCTGTATCAGCAGTGCAATCACAAACAGCACGTCATAACGCGGCAAGCCAAACAAGCCAGCCTTGGGCACGATCAAAATCGATGCAAAGAAGAGGCCGACAAAAAGGCAGGCGCGCACTTCTTTGATACCAAAATACCAGAACTCCAGTAAAAAACGACGAAAGCCCACCAGATTTTCAGGCTGGGGAGGCTGGATCAGGAATTGGTCTATGGATTGCAGGCGCATGGGCTGCATTGTAACAAGCTTGCTGCGCTTATCGTCAGGGCAGTGATACGGTTGCTATTGTTACAGGGTGCTTACACAGCATTTATTTGACCTGCCTTTGCTTGTTGTGAAAAATTCCATGTTGTTTAATTGATGTGTAATAGAACATATACTAAAAACAGTATATCTAACAGTGAAAAATTGCTGACAATCACAGGCGAATATGAAAAATGATTTAGTGCAAATGGAAAGATGGCACGTCACTTGCATTCGCCATCTACTTCAAGCAGAACGATGAAAGCCAGGATCACAAGTCCTGAGCAGCATGTACCGGAGAACAAAAGTATGACGCAGTCCAGCAATCAGTATAGTGATTATCCTCGTGATCTCATAGGGTATGGCCGCCATGTCCCGCATGCGCAATGGCCAGGTCAGGCCAGGATAGCCCTGCAATTCGTCTTGAACTATGAAGAGGGCGGCGAAAACTGTGTACTGCATGGTGACCGTGCGTCTGAGCAGTTTTTATCCGAGATCGTGGGTGCTGCAGCTTATGAAGCACGCCATATGTCGATGGAATCTATTTACGAGTATGGCTCCCGTGCCGGTGTCTGGCGCATCTTGCGTGAATTTGAAAAACGCAAGTTACCGCTGACTGTGTTTGGTGTCGCCATGGCCTTGCAGCGCCATCCCGAGCTGACCCAGGCTTTTGGCGAGCTTGGTCATGAAATCGCCTGTCACGGTCTGCGCTGGATACATTATCAGGCGCTGGACGAAACCATAGAGCGTGAACATATGCAGCAAGCCGTGCAAATCATGCGCGAGCTGACTGGCAAAGCCCCGCTGGGCTGGTACACCGGGCGTGATTCACCCAATACCCGCAAGCTGGTGGTGGAGCATGGCGGCTTTGCCTATGATGCTGACTACTATGGCGATGACCTGCCTTTCTGGACGCAAGTCACAACCAGCGATGGCCAGCAGCATCCGCATCTGGTCGTGCCTTACACCCTGGACAGCAACGACATGCGCTTCGCCACGCCACAAGGGTTTAATACGGGCGAACATTTCTATGATTACCTGAAAGACAGTTTCGATCTCTTGTATGCCGAAGGTGACCCTGATGGTGACAATGCACCAAAAATGCTATCCATAGGCATGCATTGCCGCTTGCTGGGGCGGCCCGGACGTTTCCGTGCCTTCCAGCGTTTCCTTGATTATGTACAGTCGCATGACAAGGCCTGGATCTGCCGCCGCATTGATATTGCAGAACACTGGAAACAAGTACATCCCTATGTAGCTAAGTAAATGCAGCGCCTGTTGACTGGCGGGACGTACCCAAGTCCTGCCTGCCCAAGATTAAGCTGACAAAGCTTGAATTGCCACCACGCTGAAAAAATCGTTGTTAAATCTGAGAGAAGGAAAAAAGATGAAAATGCAAATGAAATTCATGGTTTTGGCAGTTGCTTCTTGTTTGTGTGCAGGCAGTGCGCTGGCGCAATCCAATGTTACCGTGCAAGGCCTGATGGATTTGTCTGTTGGCACAGTCAAGATGAGTGGTGACAAAGGCAGCACGGCTGCCATCACGCCGGGTGGCATGACCACATCCTGGTTTGGTTTCAAAGGGGTAGAAGACCTCGGCGGTGGTCTCAAGGCAGAATTTGCACTGACAGCCTTCCTGCGACCAGATACCGGTGAGTCTGGCCGCTTTGGTGGCGATACCCTGTTTTCGCGTGATGCCAATGTCGCCTTGTCCGGCAGCTTTGGCCGCGTGTCGCTTGGCCGTGATCTGGCTCCCAGCTTTTTGCCTGTCGTGATTTTCAATCCCTTTGGTGATTCCTTTGATGTTTCGCCTTTGGTGCTGCACTGGTATGTGCCTTCTGGTGGTTTTGCTTCACGCACCTGGGCCAATTCTGCCGCCGGTGATTCTGGCTGGAGCAATGAAATCATTTACAGCACCCCCAATTTCTCCGGCTTCAGTGCCAACATGCACTATCAGTTTGGTGAAAAAGCCGGTGACACAGGCACTCGCAACATAGGCCTGAATGCGCTGTACTTCAATGGCCCACTGGCGCTGAGTGCCTTCTACCAAAAAGTCCAGGTATCGAATCCCCTTGGTGGCTCAGCGATAGTTGATGCGACATCTGCACCTGTGAATTTTGCTTCCATCAATAACCAGACTGCTTACTTCGTCGGCGCCAGCTATGACCTGACAGCCGCCAAGCTATATGCGACTTATACCTCCAGCCAAAATGACAATGCGGCAGGCAAGCAGATGGATGACAAGATTTATAGCCTGGGTGCCAAGATCCCGGCAGGTGGTGGCGACATCTTGCTGGCCTATGCCAATACCAAACGCAATGGCACGCTGGCGGCAAATACGGAATACAAGCGCGATACCCTGTCTGCTGGCTATGACTACAACCTGTCCAAGCGTACCGATGTGTATGCAGTGCTGATGAGTGACAAGATCAGTACGGCTGATCGTGCTACCAGCGTTATTGCTGGGATACGTCACAGATTCTGAGTTACTTCAGCTAACAAAAAACCGCATATTGAAAAATTTGCGGTTTTTTTCTATCCGCTGTCACAAACGGTAAGTCTGTTCCGTCTCAATATCATCATGAACGTACCGGATACCGCCAAGATGAACTGCCTGCAAAGCTTTATTGATCATAGACCCCGCTTGTTTGGCATTGCCTATCGCATGCTGGCCTCGCGTGCCGAAGCAGAATACCTGGTGCAAAACACTTACCTGCACTGACATGCACTGACAGATGAAGAGTTAATGCAAATTCGTAAACCCAAGGCCCGGTTGCTGGCTGTCATCAGCAGTCTTTGTGTAGACAGATTACATGTACTCAAGCGCGAGCGCGAAAACTATACCCTGCCTTGTTCTGTATTTTCAGGAACAGTGAAATGCTGAATGCAAACTCAGGGATAATATTGACATTTTTATAAATTTAACTATCCTTGGCAAAGCTTGTATGAAGCAAACAATAGCTCAATAGATTTATTTCCCATGACCACTGTTCCTGAGTTGCAAATCCTTCCTTATCTTTTCTTGTATGCCGCTATCGCAGCCGCATGGCTACCCAAAGTAGCTGTGGCTGGCCCGCTAAAAAACCTGGTTCCTGGACATTTGCTGGCAATTTTTGCGGTGCTCTCGGCTTTGTTCAGTGGCCTCATCACACCGATGGCAGCAGCGGTGCTTGCTGTGCTGGCACTTTTGTTATGGGCAAGCGTCAGAAATCGCATGCCCCTCGCCCTGCGCATACTGGCAGGTGTCTTGGCTCTGGTGGTGGCGTTGATACTTGCCATGCATAAAGCACCGGGTTTTCACAATATGCTGCTACTTGATAAAGTCAGGTTCAGCGATGATGCCATTCCTTTTACCCTGTATGCCAATTTCGACAAGGGTATGGCAGGTTATCTGATGCTGAGCCTGTTTTGCTCACGCGCAAGCAGCTTCAGGCAATTCCTGGCTGATGGCAAGCGCATTGCCTTGCCTGCCTTGCTGACTATCGTGGTCTTGACCGGTTTGGGGCTGGTGACACAGTTCTTCCGCTTTCATCCAAAACTGCCGGAAGCGACTTTGTTGTTCCTGGCCGTGAATCTGGTATTGACTTGCGTTGCAGAAGAAGCTTTTTTTCGGGGACTGATACAGGAAACGATCTATCGCCTGGGTAACAAGCCTGTCTTTGGTTATCTGGCGATTGCTGTGTCGGCAGTCTTGTTTGGTCTTGCACATCTGGGTGGAGGTACCCAGTATGCTGCCCTGGCGACAGTTGCCGGGCTGGGTTATGCCATTGTCTATCATCGGACACGCAGGCTGGAGTGGGTGATACTCACGCATGCTGCATTTAATTTATGTCATTTCATCTTGTTCACGTATCCTCGATTGGCTTGATTTTTTGGATAGTCATGAGGTGCTTGAATGATGTCGCTAAATGATGTTGCTAAATGAGGCAGGCGGCAGTATTGCCATGCAAAAAAGTCGGCGTGATACCGCGCAGTTTTCTTATTCAGTGATTTGAGCACGAGTGCTGGTGAGCAGCCTGAAACGCTGGATGAAAGCTAGAAGATAGTCGTATGCGATTCCGGGTGTCACCAGCAATTCTTGCAGGCGGTCATCCTGATAGAACATGGTGACGGTACTGCCATCAAGGGTAGATTCCCAGATCGACGTATCAGTCGTGAAATTCATGTAATGCCATGCGCCATCCGCTTCCGACAAACCATCCCAGATCAGTTGAGACAGTTCATCGGCTTCGGCAAAATCAGCCCAACTTGTGCTTGGCTTGATTTCTAAAGTAGCTGTCATCAGCCCCGGCTTTGATAAACCACTTTATCCAGGCTGGCTTCCCCAAAGGCATCGGCATTGCTGAGATAGTCATCAAAAGGTCCAAGTTTGCTGATTTCTGCACCATTACGGAATACCAGTTGCAAGCCGTTTTCTTCATCCCAGTCGCAATCACATTCCAGTGAGACATAGATGGTCTTGTCACCACTCGGGCGCTGGCATACCAGGGCTTCGTAGCCATATTGTATGTGTTGCCAGACGTCGGCTGGCTGGGCTATCTGTACCACATCCAGTTTTTCGGATTTGCGATAATTTGCCACGTCCTGATAATAGGCAAAGATATCTGCTTCTGCTTTGACCAGTACGGCTGGGTCCAGTTTGATGAAGTTGGCAATGGCATCGTGAAAATCAGCCTTGCAGGATTCGTCGGCTTCATCATAGCCTTCCAGCAAGAATTCATATTCTTGCTCTTGCAAGGCAGGGATGAGTATGGGTTGGCTTATATACCAGCCATTTTCTTCATCTTTTTCTACTAGCCCAAGTCCGGGGATATTCATGGTGAGTTTTCTTTAGTGGGTTGGGCAATATACGCCATAACCACTATTGTCCCACACTACATGACTAAGTTTGCGCTTCGGGATGCTGTTGTACTCCTGTCGTGTCATATAGCTGGATTTCATTCAACAAATCAAAGCAACTGACTTCAGCCGGGTTCAGGCCCAGCCTGAGTTTTTTATCGCTGCTATTCAATTGACTGTGATTGACCAGCAAGCGCATCTTTGAAATCAGGTCGGCAGTATGCAGCAAATGGCCTAACGGGCTCCATTCTATGGCTTTGCGGCCACCAGCTTGCTGTTGCAAGGCCAGGATCACATGTTCAGGGAATTCCCAGCGCTGGGCGATGCGGTAAGACAGGGTCGCAGCGACGGAAGAGAAGATAGGCTGGAAGGCGGGCGAATACTTGAATTTGCCGTGCTCGCAAGTCTGGTCCAGCAAACGGAAAGCGATAATGAGACCAACATTTTTCATCAGGCCAGTCAAAAATGCGTGGAAAGGGTCCATATCGCGTGCCAGAGTATGACAGGCAACCGCGCATTTTTCTGACTGGGCCCAGATATGCGGCGCGGCGCGGCGGGTGAACTGCCCGGCATTGAGGTTGATAATGGGGCGGAAAGCAACCTTGGCGATCACCAGGCGCAGACCTTCTTCGCCCAGTATCATAACGGCTTTTTCCAGACTGTTGATACGATCAGCCGGGTTGTACAGGGCGCTGTTGACGGTGTTGATGACTTCTCCAACTAGGACCACATCTTTGACGATCTGGCGCGACAAATCACCGGCAGAAATGGTTTTACTGCGCAGGCTGTTCAGCAATTGCGGGATGACACTGGGCACGCGTGGCACGATAACGGCGTCATTCAGATCAGACGCCAGCAATTTGTACAGTGCTTGCATGACAGTCTGTTCGGTTTCAACATTACCGCCTTCACCTGGGTAACCCATGATCCAGTCAAAGAACAAGCTCTCGACAGGCAGGACCGGTTTCCAGGCGATGAGTTTTTCTGTATTGGCAGTGTTGTTTGCGGGGGTATCTGGCGCGAGAACTGGTTCAGCCTGGTGTACTGCGATCAGTGGTTCGGAGGCGGCCTTTTCTACAGGTTCAGCCGCTTTGGGCGCTGCCACAATTTCAGGTGCAGCTTGGGGTGGGCTGATCACGGGCGTGCCCTGCTCAGCACCGAACAGGCGGTTAAAGAACTTGCTCAGGGTATTCGCCACGGCTGCCCTTTCGATTCAAACTGAAATAGCGCATCTTGATGTTCATAATGCGCCAGAAGTTTCAGTGTGTATATTTGCTGCTGGCATGTCAATCCCGGGCCTGAACTATAGTCAGTTCGTTGCCCGTTTTTAACTTAAGTTGTCATTCATCGGCTGCCAGCTGGGCATTCAAGATGGCAATTTCTGCCATGATTTCGGCAGGAAATTCTTCTCTGGCCCATTCTCTATATTCACCCCGCGCATAAGCCAGGCCATTCTTGTAATACATGTAGGCATTCAGGCGGTTGCGCACATAATTGTTTTGCGAACGTATGACCTTGCCGGGTGTGCCCATGACGATGGAATTGTCAGGGATGATAGTGCCTTCCTTGAGAAAAGTATGCCCGGCAATAATGCAGTTATTACCGATCACACAGCCATCCATGATGGTGGAATTGATGCCTATCAGGCAGTTGTCACCGATGGTGCAGCCATGGATGGTGCAATGATGGGTGATAGAGCAATGGCTGCCGATGTTGGTCGGGGTCTGGTCACCTATGTGCAGCATGACAAAGTCCTGGATATTGGTATAGGCACCAATGATGATTTCCTTATGCTCAGACCTGGCCACCACATTCATCCAGATTGAGGCATGTTGCCCCACGCTGATCTTGCCATAGAGGTGCGCCGTGTCATGGATATACGCAGGATGATCAAGTTTGACATCTGGACCGATGAAAGCCATTTACTCCCCCAAGGCAGGTAAAAATAACAGAATACTGCTTTATAGATGGATTTGCTGGAATATTCTGTAGGCTATCGTCCAGCATATGGCCATGCCGGACAAATACATTATGGTACGCAGGGGCTGCATGCCACGCAGGTAAATCAGGGTATGCAAATAGCGTATTACTACATAACTGCCAAACAGCCAGTTGGCTGCCGACTGTTCTGCACCCAACAAAACATAGCAGATGGCCAGCGCCAGGAAGAGCGGCAGGTTTTCCACGTCATTGCGCCAGACACGGGCGCAGCGTTGTACCAGGTCAGATTCTGATTCAACCGGACGCAGGCCCGCCAGGGCTGCGTCTTCTGGCAAGAGGTAACGACGGCTGCGTATACGGCTGATAACCTGGAACACGCTCAGTACACTGGCTTTCAGGAACAGCGCCAGCAAGGCCAGTACAAAACTGGACAGGGCAGGGTAGTTCATCATGCTGGCACCTCGTTGTTTTGTGCACTGGCGCGCACATTTCTGACTGCCAGGAATTGAGCGATTTGCTGGGGCGAAGGACGCAAGCCAGCCATGGACCAGTTTTCTGCCCCGCTCTCCTGGATATTGATCCAGACCGACTTCTTGAATTCTGGGTCACCGCCACCTTCAATTTCCACCAGAGCATCGGCAATTTTTTCCAGCAAGCGTTGCTTTTGCTCCGTGTTTAACATTCCTTGAATCGTATTGATTTGAACGTAGGGCATGTCGTACTCCTTGTGTGATTGCTTGTAAGAGACTTCATTGTGCGGCTAATGAAAAAGCAGTACCATTGGCTGAATCGACAAAAAAAGGTGTTAAATGGACAGGCTGGCCAAATGACGATGAAGTTGACGACAAAGGATGGAATCATACGCATCGGCATACTGGTTTATCCCGGTTGCCTGCGTAGTGGGGCGGTGTTGCCGCTGGATGTCTTCACCATTGCCAATACTTTGGCAGGCATACGTCCTGCGGGTAGCAAACCTGTGCAGTTTGAAGCTTTTTGGGTCAGTGCCCGTGGCGACATCATGCAAGAAGTGAGTGGACTACATTTTCAGGCGCGTGACATATACACGCAAATGCATACTCAGGAACTCGATGCACTCATGGTTCCTGGTGTTGATCATAAAGACAACCAGCAACTTGATGATTTGCTCAATGGACTGGCACCTGAACAAGCCTTGATGGAAAGCTATCTTCAGCAAGACAGACTGTTGATTTCCAGTTGTTCCAGCACCAGCCTGCTGGCGCGTACCGGCAAGCTTGATGGCCGGCGTGCCACCACCAGCTGGTGGCTGAGTGCTTACTTCCGTAAAAATTTCCCCCAGGTTTTATTGGAAGCTGATGAGCTCATCGTGCAGGATGGCAAACTGGTGTCGTCTGGTGGCGTGACTTCGTATATCGATCTGTCGCTATGGCTGGTGGGGCATTTCGCCGGAGAAGAATTGCGTCAGATGACGGCCAAGATACTGGTGGTTGATGCTAACCGTAACAGCCAGGCCCCCTATGTTGCCAAGGCCATCATGCAGGACCAGGGCCATGCAGTCATAGAACGTGCACGGCGCTGGCTGAACAAGCGTCTGGACCAGCACTGGACCATGGCTGACCTGGCCAGCTATTGCAATGTCAGCCAGCGCACCCTCCTCAGGCGCTTCCAGGAATCCATGAAACTCAGTCCCACCCATTATGTGCAACAATTAAGAGTAGAGCGCGCCAAGGCCTTGCTGGAAACTACCCGTTTATCGCTGGAAGATATTACGGCACGTTGCGGTTATGAAGATGTCTCCAGTTTCAGTAAAATCTTCAAGCAGTGGGCGCAAGTGACGCCCAAGGATTACCGGCGCAGGTTTGGATTACGGTTTTAAGGACTGCAATGGATATCAGGCATGTAGTGATAATAGGCGGTGGCGTCATCGGCAGTGCGGTGGCTTATTTTCTGGCAGCACATCCACGCTTTCAAGGCCGGGTCACGGTGCTGGAGCGTGACCCTAGCTATACCCATGCCTCGTCGGCCCTGTCTGCCAGCTCCATACGCCAGCAATTCAGTACGCCGTTGAATATACAGATGTCGCAATTTGGCATCGCTTTCTTGCGCGACCTGCATCAGCACCTCGCTGTTGACGGTGAGTTGCCGGAACTGGCGCTCAGCGAACATGGCTACCTGTATCTGGCCACCGAGGGCGGTGCTGCCACTTTGCGTGAAAATCATGAGATACAAAGAGCAGAGCAGGTAGATGTTGCCCTGTTAAATCAAGATGCGCTGAAACAGAAATTCCCCTGGCTGAATGTTGATGACCTTGCCATAGGTTCGCTAGGTCTTAGTGGTGAAGGCTGGTTTGACGGCTATGCCTTGCTGATGGCATTTCGCCGCAAGGCGCGTAGCCTGGGTGTCAGTTATCTGCAGGCGGATGCGCAAGGTTTTGAGCATGAGAAGGGCAGAGTAACCGGCGTACGTTTGCAGAATGGCACGGTCATTAAATGTGATGTTGCCGTCAATGCAGCCGGTGCCTGGGCGCGTCCCTTATTGGCAGGTACGGGTTTTGATTTACCGGTGGTTGGGCGTGTACGCACGGTGTTTGTCGTATCCAGCCCTGCGCAAACGCCTGCTTGTCCGCTCATCATTGATCCATCCGGTTTGTGGTTGCGACCAGAAGGCCAGCACTGGATATGCGGTTTGCCACCGGACAATGATCCCGATGACGCAGCGCTGGAAGCAGACTATGAACAGTTCGATACGGCATGGCAAATCATGGCCAATCGCGTTCCAGCTTTTGAAGCCCTGCGCATGCAAAGAGCCTGGGCTGGCTATTATGAATATAATGTATTTGACCAGAATGCCGTCATTGGCCCACACCCACAACTGCGGAACCTGATGCTGGCGAATGGCTTCAGTGGCCACGGCATGCAACACGCGCCCGCTACCGGGCGCGGTATTGCAGAATTGCTGGTGGATGGTGCTTACAGCAGCCTGGATTTGTCGCCATTGTCAGCCCAGCGACTACTTGATGGCAGGCCGTTGCTGGAAAAGAATGTGATTTGAGAATGTCATTTAACTCAATGAGCTGCAGCATAAGCATCCAGCTCATCCAGCCAGACCTGTTTTTGTTCCGGCGTGACAAAAGACGCTTCAAAGGCATTGCGTGCTAGTTGCAGTAATTCTTCCTTGCCGAGCTCCAGCGCATCGGCAGTGGCCATGTAATTCGCGTTCATATAGCCACCAAAATAAGCCGGGTCATCTGAATTGATGGTCACGCACAAACCTGCGCGCAGCATGCGTGCCAGGTTATGTTCACGCATATCCTTGACCACGCACAGCTTTAAATTCGACAAGGGGCAGACTGTTAGCGGCATGCGGCTTTGCTGCAGCCTGGCCATCAGGGCAGGGTCTTCTTCTGCACGCACGCCATGATCTATGCGTTCGACTTGTAAGACATCCAGCGCGCTATGGATATAGGTTGGCGGGCCCTCTTCACCCGCATGTGCAACTAGCCGAAAACCCATGGCCTGTGCAATCGTGAAGACATGCGCGAATTTTTCTGGCGGGTTGCCGACTTCGGCTGAATCCAGACCGACACCTGTCCACAGGTCTGCATATTCATCGCGCAAGGGTAGGGCAGCTTCCAGCGTGGCAATGGCATCTTCTTCACTGAGGTGACGCAGGAAGCACAGTATCATTGCACCAGAAAACCCTTGTTTGGCACGCGCTTCGCGCAATGCGCGGGCGATGCCGGAGAACACAGTAGTGATATGTATGCCGCGTGCTGTATGGGTTTGCGGGTCAAAGAACAATTCTACATGGCGCACATTGTCAGCCAGGGCGCGTTCTATGTAGGCATGCGTCAGGTCAAAAAAATCCTGCTCGGTTTGCAGCACGGCAGCACCGGCATAATACAGATCGAGAAAAGACTGCAAGTCTGCAAAGTCGTAGGCTGCACGTACTTCTTCTACGTTCGCATATGGTAATTGAACACCGTTTTTTTGCGCGAGGGCAAACATCAACTCAGGTTCCAGTGAACCTTCTATATGCAAATGCAATTCTGCCTTGGGCAGGCCACGGATAAAGTCGTGCAGTTGAGTACTCATAGTTTTGAACCTGATAGGGGTAGTGCTGAATAATAGAATGGCAATGGTCTGGCGAAGATATCACCCTGTCCCTGTCAGCATATCAAAATCAGGTGATGTTCTGTATAGATGGTCACATATTGATACGAACCAGCGCTGGATTTGTTTGGGATCTGTTTGGAATTTGCAAAGTCAGTATGAAGATGACCGCACAGCAGTACAGACGAGTGCCAAAGCCATCGTCCATACTTATCGCTGTTGCGCTTTCATTGCCTGAGCTGTGGTGCTTGATACTAGCTTACTGTGGATTAATGCAGTAAAACGCTTTGACCCATATAGCCATCAAACTGACCAAGGAAATCATCGATTTCTTCTATGCTGGGTTCGCTGGCGATGAGGTCGGTCACGTCCTTGCGGAAATTGATGGCAAGCGGGCCGCCAATGAACCATTCGCGGCGTACTGCCTTGTCAGTGATTTCATAGCCACCAAAGCGCAGGGCTTCGTGGTCAGTGTCTGCGCCATATTCGATGACGCTATATTGCTCGCTGTTATAGATGAGATTCATTTTATGCATCCTTTCTGGCTGGAGGATATTTCCTCGGGTTACCGTTCATGGTGCTTACATGATGTTGCATACAGCGAATTTCAAGCAATTGCCGCTGATGAAGCTACTGCGCGACTCTTCCTCAAAGACAATTGCCAGCTCGTTACTGTGCTGTTACTAAGTATTACGGCATGGCAACGTCTGGACTTTAGCGACTTAACATTGGTTCACAAGCTAGTGTCCTGAATTATTGGTTCGCTGAAAAATAAATTTGGCGAAATCGATGCGAGACAAGGAGCAAAGCACAGCAAGGCTGGTGCCTTGCGCGCATTTGCGACGCTGTATCGCATTGATTCTCGCCGGATTTACTCAGCGAATTAATAACTCAGGACACTTGTACTGTTGATCTCAAGTAGATTGGTGTAGGCAGGTCCCTGAAGTGTTAGCAGGAGTTTATCCAGATGGGCATCACTGGCAATGCCTAGGTATATATTAGCGGGTTTTTGCCTGAGGGCGCGGTTTAGTGTTACGCGCAGGCTGAGGTTGCCTATGCAGCAAAAGCAGCCGGGCGCAATCCGGCTAATGTGTAGCAGGTCGGTGGCTTGCAGGATATCTTGCCCATCAGGCAAGCCTTCGAGGATGACGACATTCTTGTCAGTCGCAGCGCTATTGCCATCTAAACGGGCAAGGGAGGCTGCAATTGCCGCCTCCCTCTGGGTATAACTTGCGCCGTGTACCAGGTGTAATTGCGCTTTTGCTGCACTCACATGGTACTCACATTGCGCTGTGCTGCAATATTACTCGCCACGCTTCGCGTACTTCATGGACTCAACGCCCAGTTGCTTCAGTTTGCGGTACAGGTGCGTGCGTTCAAGGCCGGTTTTTTCTGCCACCCTGGTCATGCTGCCACCTTCGCGGTTCAAGTGGTATTCAAAGTAGATGCGCTCGAAGGCATCTCTGGCTTCACGCAGGGGCAAGTCAAACGACAGGCTGGCAAACTGATTATTTGGTGCCGCAGCGACAGGCTGGGCAGCAGAAAAATGTCTGGCTTCGTAAGACGGTGCAGTATTGCCAAAACTGCCGGATGTATTGGCGCTGACGGAATTGTCATTGCTGATCACGCGCAAGGCCGGGGCAGCCGGTTTTGGTGCCTCCGTGCTGCGTGTCAGGCCCTGCTGTACTGCTTTCAGCAATTTTTGCAGGGCGATGGGTTTTTCCAGGAAATTCAAGGCACCTATCCGGGTCGCTTCGACCGCAGTATCTATCGTGGCATGACCTGACATCATGATCACGGGCATGGTCAGCAAACCATCGCGCTGCCATTCTTTAAGCAAAGTAACGCCATCTGTGTCAGGCATCCAGATGTCGAGCAAGACCAGATCTGGCCTGGCTTCTTGCCTGGACTGACGCGCCTGCTGTGCATTTTCAGCGAGTTGAACGACATGACCTTCATCGCCGAGAATTTCTGACAACAATTCCCGGATACCCATTTCATCATCTACGACCAATATATTTGCCATAAATCTACCCTATTACCGCCTCTATGTTTTTTTGGGTGCTTCTTACCGTTCGATGTTCAAGCTGCCTTATTGTTTACCCCAGACTGGCTGGTGAAAACGATATGCTTGTGCTGAATGACAATTTCAAAGTGCCCCTTCTGCTTTTATCCGTATTCCTCTTTTGGGAACATCAGAACAACTACCTGCTACAGAACTGCTACCGCAAGTACGGCGAACTTATACCGTATTTGCATCCGGTGCTAACTTTAACAGCAAAATCGCTACTTTTGCACCGTTTGTATCGCTGCGATTTTGAATATCTATCCTGCCACCATGTTCATCAATGATTTTCTTTACCATTGCCAGTCCCAGACCTGTACCACGTGGCTTGGAAGTGGCATAGGGTTCAAAGGCGCGTGCCAGGATTTTGCTGGAAAATCCCGGGCCGTTATCGATAATTGACAGGCGTACCGCAGAGTGAGCAATCTGGTCAGTGCCAGTGTAGCGCACGACATCAGTGATGACATCAATCCGTGGCACAAAACCGGCAGTGGTATTGTCAGCCACGGCATCCTGGGCGTTTTGTAAAAGATTGTGAATTACCTGGCGCATCTGGGTGGCGTCACCCATGACCTTGGGTAAACCTGGCGCCATGGTCAACTTGATGGCATCCCTGCCATCACCGGCAATATACAAATGCAGCACTTCATCAATCAGGCCAGCCAGATTCAATGGCATCAAAACAGCAGGCGGTGTACGCGCATAATCGCGGAAATCATCGACCATGCGTTTCATCGACGTCACCTGGTTGACGATGGTGGTCGTGCTTTTATTGAGTATCAGCACATCGGTTTCGCTGAGCTTGTCCTGCAATTTCATTTGCAGGCGCTCTGCTGACAATTGTATAGGTGTCAGCGGGTTCTTGATTTCATGTGCCAGGCGGCGCGCCACTTCACCCCAGGCGATAGAGCGTTGGGCGGAAATGATATTGCTGATGTCATCGAACACCACCACATAGCCGCTGCCCGACGCCACTGGCAAATGTGAGCCACGCGCCAGCAGGGTAATGCTTTGTTCATCTTCAGCGACCACTACTTCGCCAGGAGTTGCAGAGGTGACGCCTTTTTTACCGACATTTGGACGAGGCACTTCAATTTGCTGTTGCCAGTGTTGTTCGCGTTCGTTTTCACCACCAGCAGCTGACTGTGCATGCTGCTCTGAAAAAGCTTTGGAAATAGCAAAGGCAAAAGCCTGCATGCCATCAATATCTGCCAGGGGTTTATTGATTTCGCTTTCCAGCCGGCGCTGCAAGATACGTTCTACCGACTCATTACAGGTCACCAGATTGCCATTTTGATCCAGCACCATCACTCCAGCCGACATGTTGGCCAGCACTGATTCCAGATAGGCTTTGGCGTTTTCCAGTTCATTGCGGTTTTTCTCCACTGCAGCACGGGCGTCAAATAACTGCCTGGTCATGGTATTGAAAGACTTGGTCAGGCTACCGAGCTCATCCGTGCTGGTAACGATAGGGCGAGGCGAGAAATTACCTTCGGTCACGGCCTTGGTACCTTCTGCCAGCAGCAGCAACGGTCTCGCCAGTTCGCCCGAAATCAAAAAGGCACTGGTGATGGCGGCGACAATTGCCAGCAATAGCGTCAGTGTCAGTGTGATGATGTACATCTTTTTCAGGTTCACACGGCCTATCGAGCGCACCTGGTATTCTCGCGATGCATTGCTCAGTGCTTCAGCATGCATGGCCAGGTTGATGGGGACGGGTTGTATCAATTGCAGGTACAAAGCTTCATTTTGCAGGGATATCCAGCCTGTGCTCATACGCAAAGGCACGATCACGCGGGAACGCAGTATGCGAGCAGGTTCTGGTGCCAGTGCCGGACGGGTTGCTCCACGGGTTTCAGGGATACCGCTGCCAGTACTTGCTGCACTTGTGCTACTTGCTGAAGCAGTAGCCGGGTCGCCATCACTGCCAGGAGCAGGGACGAGTTTTTCATCCCTGGCGGCATAAAAACGTGACAACTTGACTTGCCTCAGCATGTCCGGGGTTGGCAACTCTGGCAGCAGGCTGTTGACGTTTTCATTGGCAGAAGCAATCAGGCGGCCTTTGCTATTGACGATGGTGGCTTCCTGTACCTGCATACGTTCGCGCAGGCGTGACAGGTGGATGGACATCGAGCTTTCAGACGGATCAGACAATTCCGAAGCCATGTCCTTGGCCTTGGACTGTAAATCTGCCAGCAAGAAATCCAGTGCGGTCAGGCCCATGTTCTTGCCGGAATCGAGGGCAGATTCAACCTTGACATCAAACCAGGATTCGATAGAAAGGGAAACAAAGCGCACCGACACCACATAAATCACCGTTCCTGGCAAGATGCCTACCAGGGCAAACAGCACCACCAGACGGGTCATCAGTTTGGAGCCAAATTCCCTGGCACGGTAGCGGCGGAACAGCCGCCACACCAGGGTCAGTACCAGGATCAGCAGGGCCAGGGCGACAATGGCATTAGCATCCAGCAGCCATTCGTAATAACGCTCAAAGCGCGAAGAGTTTTCGGAGACTGTAGTCAGGAAAAACAGCAGGATGCTCATCAGAGCACCACCGATAATCAGTGCATACCGCAAAAATCTTGTCACTTGTCTTCAGCCTTGAAGGAAAAACGCTTCCACTCGGTTTTCTGACTCCAGTGACTGTCGTTGAAGCTGGGTATTTGCAAATGCATGGAGATCTTGCTCAAACCCATGCGCAATTGCACTGCTGCGTTGTAGGTAGCTCCGGCAGTTAACTGGGATTTATCTGCTATCAGCCAGCGATTTGGCCGTGTCACCAGATTGAGCGCGGTATCGAGAGAGGCAAAATTCTGTTGCAAGCCATTATTAATAGTGACGTTGTATTGCTGCGTCCATTCATTATAAGAAATTCTGACCAGATATTCACTACGCACCACCTTCTCGTCTACCCAATACCAGCGTGAGCGGGTCAGTTCTACTTCTGTGGTGAATGAGACCGGGATGCCATCCCGGATAGCCTTGCGCAAGCTGTCACTGAGGTCCAGGGAAAAAGTAGCAGCCAGGCGGTAGCCCTCGTCGCTAGCTTCTATCCTGGCCGTTTTGACTTCCACGTCGGCGGCCTGAACTACAGGTGCCGCCGCCATTGCCAGCAGCACCAACATCAAAGTCAGCGATATCTGGCGCAGCAGGGAGGTAAAACGTCTGAACATGCAATCAATACGAAATCAAAAGTCTGCTAATGATAGCTTGAACTTGTTGGCATTCGTTAATTTTGCATTGGTTTTTGAAACAAAGCATAGAACAAACCGTCATGTTCGTTGTTGCTTTCGGACGTCTTGGTCAAGCTGGGCAGTAATTGCCCCGGTGCATCAAGGCGTTGCGCGCCATTACGTGTAGCAAAAGCGGCAGCCTGAGCTTCGGATTCCAGCGGCCAGATCGAGCAGGTGACCATCAGCATCTTGCCACCCGGTTTCAGCATACGCCACAGATTATCGAGTATGCGGGCTGACAAGGCCGCCAACTGGGCAGCATCGGTCTTGCGGCGCAACCAGCGGCTGTCCGGGTGACGCCTGACCACGCCAGAGGCAGTGCAGGGCACATCTGCCAGGATGCGGTCATAGGGCTGGCTATCCCACCAGTTGTTGCGGCAGGCATCGCCTTCCTTGACTGTCGCAAATAACTTCAAACGCGCCAGATTTTCATGGATACGCTGGATACGGGCCGGGTCAGTATCAACCGCAGTCAGTTCGATATCAGCCAGTTCCAGCAAATGGCCAGTCTTGCCACCGGGGGCGGCGCAAGCATCCAATACCCGCATGCCTGTCTGTACATCCAGTAAAGGCGCTGCCAATTGGGCGGCGGCATCCTGCACCGACACAACACCCGCTTCAAAGCCGGGGATGCTGAACACTGGCAGTGGCCGGTCCAGGCGCACAGCAAACGGGCCTATCTGGCTGGCACCGATCTGCTGGCTGGCCAATAACTCCAGATAAGCAGCGACCGTGCTGACACGTTGATTCACACGCAAAGTCAAAGGCGGGGCATGGTTGCCGCAGCTCAGTATCGCTTGCCAGTCTTGTGGATAAGCTGTTTTGCACTGGTCTACCCACCATTGCGGATAATTCCAGGCAGCTGCCGGCTGTTTCATGACCAGTTTTAACAATTCTTCTTTTTCACGCAGATAGCGGCGCAGCACGGCATTCACCATACCTTTGGCAAAAACCATATGCGGGCTGGAAGTGGCGGCTGTCACTGCCTGGTCCACCACGACAAACTCTTCATAGGCCTTTTCATCATCACCTTCATTACCAACCAGCAGGGTAAGTGCACAGCACAGCAAGCCATATAACAAGGCCGGTTCCGGCGTCTTGTTGGTCATGATTTTGAGCAGGGCATCCACCCGGCCAACCTGGCGCATGGTGCGGTAGGCGATATCCTGGATTGCCCCGCGCGCCTGAGGCAAGGCATTGGTTTGCGTAAATACTCTGGTCAGCGCTTGCGGCAAGGCTGTACCTTCCAGCACATAGGCGACAGCCTGTGCTGCACCTACAAGGCTGAATGCCAGGGAATCTGCCTTGATTTCTATGGTTTCAAACTCCACCTGTGGCTTGCTGAGCACGTGGGATGTGCTGCCCGTAGTGGCGCTGCGGGCAGGTTTGGCTGGTCGGCCCAGGGTTTTTCTTGGTTGATCTTGCATATTTCCGGATAATTTTGCTTATTGCAGTAAATTGCCTTTTCAGCAATTTAACATGGTCAGCCTGATAAGGCGAGAGGGCGCTAGTGTAACAGCCTTGCTGGCTGCTTCCGCTTTCTGTAGCACGCCACCACTTCAGACTATGCTGTTTTATTCTATCCAACTTCAGAAAATCTGCTGTTTCAGGCCGCTTCTTGTATCTGTTCCAAAGGGGTGAATTGCTGGAGTTCCAGCCAGGTTCGCAAGTCATCGAATACCCTGGTGGCATCCAGTTCATTGAATATTTCGTGATAAAAGTCGGCATAAAAATGCGCGCTAAGCTGGTCATTTCCCAGCTTTTCCAGGAAGCGGCGGCTACCTGCCGGGTCGACCAGATGATCGTCATCCGCCACCATCATCAACAGGGGCATGCTTAATTCTGCGGCATGTGCATGGCAATAATCCATGGCCTGCAACATACTGGTCAGCAGGCGCGCACTCAGGCGTGAGTGCACCAGGGCATCATTTTCATAGGCGAGTACCACTTCGCCATCGTGAGACAGATAGCGGGTTTGCAAGCCGTTCGGCAAACCCACACCAGGTATCAGGTTGGATGCAACCTTCAACAAACCATGCTGCAAGCTGGACATGCGTATTGCCAGCGCGGGGGAAGACAAGATCAGGGCGCGCAGCGGTGTCAATTGCTCAAGTGCATAGCGGGCAGCAAACAAGCCACCCATGCTATGTCCTAGTAATATGGGCGGCCCCGCCAGTTGCTGGCTAAAGTCGCTAATGACCATCTGCGCATCACGCAAGATGCACATGGAGTCTGGAACATCACCGCTGCCACCGTCAGATTGTCCATGACCGCGATGGTCATAGGTGCGCACGACAAAACCCAGGGCGTTGAAGAACCTGGCGACATGGGCATACCGCCCGCAGTGCTCACCCAGACCATGCATGATGACTATACCTTGCTGTGGTCGAGCCATGACTGCATCCGCTAGCGGCCAGTCGCGCACAAAAATTGCCTTGCCATCTGCGGTCCGGAGTTCGAATTCCCTGGTATTTTCTACGTGGGAGGTCATGGTTTTATACGCCCCACATGACTTCGCGCTGCATCTTGTGGGCGGCGTGCAACATTTCAAGCACGGGGAAAGCTCTGGTAGCAAAGCTTACTGGCTCTGGTGTTTCGTGCTCATTATCATCACCATTTTCATTGTGATGGGCGTTCACATCGCGGCTGACTTCTTCAGAAATTGGGTGAGCCTTGCTTTCGGCAACCGCAGCTTCGATTTTTTGTATGGCTTGTGGCAATTCGGGAGGGGTAATGATGCCGCGCTCCACATCCTTGTGCAGCAGTTCCAGAATGCGGCGTGCATGCTCTTTGTACATGGTTATTTCTGTAGCCGCTTTGGACTTGAATGTGATCAGCATGGACACGTCTCCTATTTTTCTATGATGTGCGAAGATAAAGCGGCTAAACACCAGAAGTGCGCTAGCGTCACTGATCTGGCCGCGCTCACTCATATAATAATCCCAAATTGGCCGATTGTCGTTTCAGATTGTTTTCAGATTGTTGCTTCAGTTGGATTTGAAAGACGTCATATAGGTGTCGATGACCTCCTGCTTCATGTCTTTTTCCTGCCCCAGCATGATAATTTGATACACCCAGGGGCCACGTATCAAAAAGCGGGCCAGCATCACGATGGGTTGGCCATTGCGCAATTTGCCACGCACTTCCAGCATATCTGCGCCTTTACTGGTGGTGGTTTCCGGCGTTCCCTGAATATTCATGAGCATGCCTTTTTTCATGGCTTCCATGACCAGCCCGGTCTTGCCGGGATCGTCTACTTTGGTGCTGCCAACGGCAAAACTGATGCCGCCAGCTTCCCCGGCCAGCATGTCCATTTTTACAGTGATGCCTTCCAGCTGCATGTCCTTGCTGTCACCCAATGGTTTGCCCGGCATTAATATGGAGAACGGTGCATTACTGCCGCGCGCATCGCGCCAGTCAAATTTAGGGCTGCATGCAATCAGCAGTATCAGAGAGGCAAGCAGTAAAAAGCGATGGATGGTGGATTTCATGGAAATTGAATCGATAAGATTGCGGAATAGCATTCATGTTTACGGCTTTCTTGCCGTCAACAATACGCATGGACAAGTGCTACATGATAAGTCCTTTGGTCAAATTGCGTCTGTTTTTGCACTAGAACGCCCCTTGCCTGAAAAATAGGCTGGTGTTTCCATCTCCGTCCTGAGCAACAAGGCATTTTGTCCAGCCACACACTGGGTTATCATAAACAGATCTACCTGAACGTTTTCACTTATTTTTTGGTGCTGTGATGTCACTTTCCAAGTTTTCCGGGATTTTTTTGCTGATGCTGACGTCCTTGACTGCCTGCGACCGCCTGGGTCTGCCTGATCCAGCCAAGGACGCAGCAGCGCGCGAGTCGGATGCCCGTGCGACTGGCAGTGCCTGCCGCCACGCTGGCCGCGCCATTGAAGACTGCTATGCCCTCAATCCCGATGCTGCCAGGGCGGCAGTGTATGCGGGGTGGAAGGAAATGAATGACTATATGCGTGAAAACAAGATTGACGTCGTCAAGCCAGAGCTGGCAAAGCCAGACGCGTCGGCCAGTGCCGAAGAAGGCAGCGCCAGTGCCAAGGCCACGAAATAGCTGTATATGACAGTGTTGCTGCGTGCCATGCAGACAGCGGATCTGGCGGCGGTTTATCAGATACAGGCCAAGGCTTATGTGGCTGAGATGGTGGAGGCACCAGCCTTGCTGGCAGCCCGCCTGGCCACCGCACCCGATTGCGCCTGGGTTGCGGCGCAGGATCGTCAGGTGCTTGCCTATCTGGCCGCTTATCCTACGGTCAAAGGACGAATTTCTGCTTTGGGACAGGACTTTCAAGTAGCTGAGCCTGCCAATGCCCTGTATCTGCATGACATGGCAGTTGCACCGGATCACACTGGCAAGGGTTTGGCACGAGCCATGCTGGAATTCGCCCTGGCACATGCCAGGCGACAGGGCTGGCAATACGCCTGCCTGGTGTCAGTGCAAAGTACCAGGTCATACTGGCAGGGTCTGGGTTTTACTGAGCAGACTGATTTGAGTGCGGAGCAAAAAGCCAAATTGGCAAGTTATGCTGGACAGGCTCATTACATGCTGATGAACTTGTAAGAACCAGTTCACGATCTTACTGCGCGTGCGCAACCTGAGTACCCGCGGGGCTCATGTGCTGCTCAAATTGCTCATGTACTCAAGTACATTCCGCTTTTTGCGCTGCTCCTCTCCTCCGCTGACACCCGCTCTATACAGGTCGTGACCAGACTCTAGGCGGCAAAAAGAAAAGCGAATCTTGCCTGATTTTTGCATGCAGGCAGATCCGCTTTGCAGTGTAGTAGCAGGCTTATTCTTCAGCCTTGCTGCTCGCCTTTTCTTTTTTGTAAATGATCTTTTTCTTGCCACCTTCGCAGCTACCGACGACTCTGTACTTGGTTTCGGTA
Source organism: Undibacterium sp. (assembly GCF_030683615.1). Classification (NCBI taxonomy): domain Bacteria; kingdom Pseudomonadati; phylum Pseudomonadota; class Betaproteobacteria; order Burkholderiales; family Oxalobacteraceae; genus Undibacterium; species Undibacterium sp. The sequence goes on along the minus strand of NZ_JAUXQE010000002.1, from coordinate 31,535 downwards.
TCCTTGGAGACGACTTGCAAGCTGTAATTGTTGACTCCTTTGCGTTCCAGTTTTGCTGCTACTTTGTCTTTAATGGTTTCACAAGACGTTATCTCGGCCCACGCCGGGGCGCTGCTGAGCAAGAAACTGATGACCAAACCTTTGACCAAAACGCTTTTACTCATTTTGTTTGCTCCCTTTCTGTTTTAGCTTGTTTACTAATTGATGGCAAGCTTGTCGTCACATGGACACTCACTTAGCTGTATAAAACCGTAACATCCCCCCGGTGTTTTTGATAGAAATAAATAGTTACTTCCGTGAAAGCGTGGTAAATCGTCTGCAAACTTGCTGTCTTCAGAGTAATTCTTTCGATTTTTCCTAGTTGGTCAACGCTAGGATAGAATGTGTTTTAGTTTGCTTTACTTTATCATTCTGGTAAGTTTGCTATATCTGACAATACGACTTTAAATTCGGGCGACATGCAGTTGCAATCAACTTGCCAGACTTGAGCACAAGGATGAGCTTTGAGCAAGACCGGACCAAATGAAATGAAGCCAGCAGGATTGCCTACCAGTCGTTTAGCTATTGCGCTGGCAGCCAGCCTGGTGCTGGCCATTATCGTCGGTGCCGCGACGGCGATCTGGATGCTGCGTATCCAGGAAATTGGCAAGTGGGAAAAGCAGACTGAAACCTTCAGCATCGTGCTGGCCGAAACCGTCAGCCAGCAAATGGACTTTGCCTACACGGCACTCGACAGCATTGCCGAGCGCATACAAGACCGCTGGAGTGTCAGCGCCGAATACCTGAGTGGTAAATTATCTACGCATGATTTTCATCAGTTCCTGCGAGAAAAGGCTTCGCTGTCACCTGCTGTAGAAGTGATTTCCGTGCTCGATGTCGATGGCAATGTCATTAATACCTCGCGTAATTTTCCCGCGCCTACCTACAGCCTGGCAGACCGCGATTACTTCATTGCGCAACGCGATAATCCAGTACAAGGTATTTACCTGAGCTCTTCCGTGCGCAGTAAGACCACGGGGAAATGGATGTTTTTCCTCAGCCACAGGCTGACAGGCAGTGACGGGGAATTCATTGGCGTGGTCATACTTGGCATGTCTCCCTCGTTTTATTCTCAGTTTTATGAAAAACTCAGTGCCGACGGCCATGCCTCCATAGGTTTACTGCGCAATGATTTCACTTATTTGGCACGCTGGCCAGAACGCGGCGATGTCATGGGCAAGCGTAACCTGACAGGAAGCACCTATGAACTGGTGCACAGGCACAATAAAAAATCAGGCGTCATCATTGGCAATAATCCGCGCATGGCCGAGGGTGGCAAACAAATCACCCGCATGGCCGCCATACAGTCGCTGGAAAAATACCCGCTGATCGTCAATTTTTCTGTGGATGAAGACTTGTATCTGGCTGACTGGCGCAAAATCAGTACCGGCATCGTCGTTATCGCCATGAGTGGTATCCTCGCCATCGTGGCGGCTTTCAGCGTGCTGGTTAATTTGCTGGAAAGACGAGAGCAGGATTTGCTGGTGACCACCGAGCTCAAACAACAGGCAGAAGTCATCAACCGCAATCAGGCCCACCTGCTGAAAAACCTGACCGAGCAGCAGATCGCTTTGAAAGATTCTTCAGACAGACTGCAGGCCATTTTCCAGAACGCGGCGGACGGCATCATCATGATCGATGACACTGGCAAGATTGAGGCACTGAATCCGGCTGCCGTGGCCATTTATGGTCATCCAGCCAATGAAGTGGTTGGCAAGAATGGTAAATTTTTCTCCCCGCCAGGACAACCCGATTTGCTGGGGCTGGCCATGAGCCGCAGGGAGTTTCTGGAAACCGGTTGCCTGCGCACTGAGGCCGAGCGCATGCGCAAGGATGGCAGCCTGTTCCCCGCAGAGCTGGCGATTACCGAGTATTATCATGCTGGAAGGCGCAAACTTATCGTCATCGTGCGCGATATTTCAGAGCGGCGCAGGATGGAACGCATGAAGAGTGAATTCATCTCCACCGTCAGCCACGAATTGCGCACGCCATTGACAGCCATCCGTGGTGCCCTGGGGCTGGTGGTCGGCGGGGCCATGGGCCTGGTGCCGGAAAAAATCTCTGCCCTGCTGGGCATGGCGCACAAGAATAGTGAAAGCCTGACCCGCCTCATCAATGACTTGCTGGATATTCAAAAAATAGAAGCCGGCAAGATGGATTTTGTTTTTGAGCGACTAAATTTGCAAAGCCTCTTGCAGACGGCAGTGAATAATAATCAGGCTTTCGCGCAAAGCATGGATACTGAAATCGCGATGGGCAAACTGGCAGATCAGACAGAAGTCATGGTTGATGCCGGACGTTTCCAGCAAGTCATGGCTAATCTCTTGTCGAATGCCTGCAAGTATACGCCCATAGGGGAGACCGTCAGGGTTATCAGCACGGTCAGGGACGAAAACATGGTGCGTGTAGAAGTGATCGATCAGGGCACAGGCATACCGGAAAGTTTCCGTGAACGCCTGTTCCAGAAGTTTTCCCAGGCAGATTCTTCAGACACACGTGCCAAAGGTGGTACTGGCCTGGGTTTGGCAATATCGCAGGCCATCATCCGGCAAATGCATGGCGACATTGGTTATTATATGAGTGAAGATCCGGCGCAACCAGGTACACATTTCTATATAGACCTGCCTTTGCACCGGGAAGGCCAGACTGGTCTGGAAGCGATTACAGCAAAGCCAGATCACGTGCTTTGACACCAGCAAACACCTGTTCTACCTGGCCAGCATTCAAACCATACAGACGGCTGAACAAGCCACCGAGCACTGCGCGATATTCGTTCAGCACCGGGTAGTCACGGTTCTGGAATAATTTGCCAGCTTCCAGCGCAATTTGTTCCCCGACGATTTGCCCGCCTTTTATACCGCCACCCAAGACCCAGTACACCGTGCCATGGCCATGGTCAGTACCGCGCTTGCCATTTTCGCGAAAGGTACGGCCAAATTCACTGATCACCACCACCGTGGTATTGCGCCAGGCACTGCCCATTTCAGTACGGTAAGCGGCCAGCCCGCGACCGAGTTCTTCAAACTTGACGGCCAGTGTGCCTGATGCCCCGCCCTGATTAACATGCGTGTCCCAGCCACCGACATCAATAAAACCCAGTGCGTATTTATCGCGCATCAGTTTGGCGATACGTTGGGCTTCCAGCTCAAAACCTTTGGTCGAGATCGCATTGCGATTGGCACTATTCATTTCTTCTGCCATTTCACGCGCCACTTCATCGCGCATGGCAAAGCCATCCTTGACGGCTTGCGACAGATTTGTATTGGCATACATTTGCATGATCAACTCACGCTGGCGCTGATCAACATTGGCCTTGCTGACATTGCGCAATGCGGTGTTGGCAATGTGGGCCTGGCCCTGCATGGCCAGTGGTAACTGGTCAGTGAAAGCCATCGCACTGACTTTGCCGTTATTCCCCAACACCTTCGCCAGGCGATTCAAGAAACCAGAATGGAAATCCCGGCTGGCATTCAGGGGCTGGCCCATTTCTATACTGTCCTGGGTTTCAAAATGGCTACGCGATAAATCATCTGTTCCAGCAAAGGGGATGAATGCTGCTTCACCCTGCTGGAACATGGGATAAATCGTGTCACGCAAGGCCGGATGAAGGCCCCAGTCTGCATTCAGTGCCAGTGCCGCATCCGGTATGGAACCCGGTCTGGCAATGGCAATATTTGGCCTGGCTTCATAATAGAAGTTGCTGGAAGTAGGCACCAGTAAATTGCTGGCATCATAGCCGCCGCGCAAAAACACCAGCAGCAAACGATTTTGAGTGGCTGGTGCCGCCATCACCTGGCTGCTCATTCCCAGCAAGGCAGACGATGGCAGCAGGGCCATTGCTTTCAATAAGTCTCTACGGTACATGGTAGACCTTTCCGTAATAATTGGCAGACGTTCAGTTAGCGACGCATCATTTCAGGCGAGGCCAGGAACAAAGTGTTCCATTCCTGTGGCGTGCGTGTTTGATTCAAGACGGTCTGGGTAGCAGGGCTGAATTGTGTACTCCATTTTTTTACATAGGACGATGCAGCCAGTGCAGGTGGCTGCGGCTTTTCTTGTGTGCCTGGCACTGTTGCGGGTGTAGTCTGCGCTGGCACGGAAGTTTGCATGCCTTGCATGGCTTGCGCAGCTTGTGGAGTTTGATTCTCCGCCCGAAACAGGGCCGGGTTGCCACCAGCAATTGACCGGGCAATATCAAAGCGCACCGTCATCTGACCAGAACTGGCCCATGAACTTTCATTGAGTGCATAACCATCCGGTGTCTGGCGACCATTCAATTGCTGGCCCATCATGTTCAGCCAGTTCAGCATGGGGCCGGTATTGACAATGGTATTGCCGTCATACGCCAGGCGTACCGAAGCCAGCATAAAGTGCAACGGATCTTTGAATTTTTTTCCCAGCGAAGCAATAAATTCCTGGCTATTAAACATGGTACGCAAAGTGGCTGCGATATCGCCATCGGTTTGCAGGAAACGCTGCGCCATTTTATCGGTCAGGTTTTTTGAGGGCGTATCAGAGACAAAAAAAGTCGCCAGCTTCTGGCTGACAAAACTGGCTGTAGCCGGTTGTCGGGACAGCAGTACCAGCACCTCATCGAGTTCGGCCATACCTCGGCCCTTGATGGTCTTGCCCAACACCAGCTTGTCACCAAAATCATGACGTTGCGGGTTGAATTCAAACAAGCCTTGCCTGAGATAGATTTTCTCCAGCTCAGGCTTCATGCGCGGCGCATCCTTGCTCAAATTAATGCCCACGCCGGTCAGCACCCTTGCCAGTTCCTGTACATCTTTCTGGCTATAGCCGCCATTCACCCCCATGGTATGTAATTCCATCAACTCACGCGCATAGTTCTCATTGTTGCGGTTGGCTGCATTATGTTCATTATCCAGATACCTGAGCATGGCAGGGTGCGTCACAGTGGCACGCAGCAAGTCACGGAAATTGCCCAGGGCATATGGGCGTATTGCCTGTTCTTCAAAATCTCCCAGCATGGCACGTACATTGGCTTTGCCATTATGGATATTGAAGTGATTCATCCAGAACCAGCTCATTTGCTCCTGCAACTGATTCGGCGAATAAATGTCACGCAAAAGTGCGCGGGTAGACGCTTCCCTGGCCAGGCGTGTCAATTCTTGCTGATATTCCTTGCGTAGCGTGTCATCTGTGTCTTTTTGCTGCTCAGAGGCAAGGCGGCGAGCTTCAAGGTCACGCATGAGTTCAGGCAATGGCTGGCGCGAAATGGTCATCGCATCAATCTGGCTTTGTATCGCTGGTGGCAAGACGGTACTACGCGCGCGCAATTGCTGGTCCAGGTAGCGGTCTGGGCCAACGGCTTGCAAGACCTGCAGGCTGGAGGGATTGCTACCCCAGGTCAAACGGTTCAGCAATTGCTCTGGCACTAGCGCAGCCTGTGCCAGCGTCTTGCCTGGCTGGCTGCTGTTATCTGCATGTTGCTGGGGTAGGTTGCTGCATGCTGCCAGCAAGACCAGCAGGCTGGCACCCAGCACTTGCTGCAGCTTGGATTGAATTTTCATGCTCGCCCTCACTTGTGTATCTGTCTAGAAGGTTTCTGACAGTGGATTGTGATAGCAAGTTTAGGCTTATTTTGCGAAATTTTCGTAACGTGCTGTAACAGTGAGGAAAAACTATGTAACTGCTTCCAAGCTAAAAAAACAGCAAGTGTCTTCACTGGTCTCTGAGCGCCCGCCTGTACTGTATGGCTTCCGCCACGTGTGGCGTCGCTATGTGTGCTGAACCAGCCAGGTCAGCTATGGTACGGGCGACTTTTAATACGCGATGGTAGGCACGGGCTGACCAGTTGAGCTTGTTCATGGCATTGCGCAAGAGCAGCCCTGCCTGTTCATCCGGTTTGCAGTGCAGATCAATTTCAGTCGTGGACAAGAGATTGTTCGCCTTGCCCTGACGCTGCTGTTGCCGCTCAAAGGCAGTTTCTACTCGCGCATGGATAGCTGCGCTGCGTTCACCATCGGCCTGCTTGAGCAAATCGGTATGTGGTAAGGCACCCACCTGTATCTGCATGTCTATGCGGTCCAGTAAGGGGCCGGATATCTTGTCCTGATAGCGGGCGATTATGTCTGGTGTGCAGCGGCATTTGCCATTGGAGTGACCAAAATAGCCGCAAGGACAGGGATTCATCGCAGCAATTAGCTGGAAGCGCGCCGGGAAATCAGCCTGCCTTGCCGCCCGCGAGATGGTAATGTGACCTGATTCCAGCGGTTCACGTAACACCTCCAGAACTTTGCGGTCAAATTCTGGCAATTCGTCGAGGAACAGGACACCTCTATGTGCCAGGGAAATTTCGCCTGGCCTTGGCGTGCCTCCACCACCCACCAGAGCCACCGCAGAAGCTGTGTGATGAGGTGAGCGGTAAGGTCGTAGCTTCCACTTCTCTATGGAAAAGCCGGAAGTCAGTGATTGTACGGCTGCTGATTCCAGTGCTTCCTGGTCGGTCATGGTGGGCAAAATGCCAGGGAAGCGGGCGGCCAGCATGGATTTTCCGGTACCTGGAGGCCCGATTAATATCACAGAATGCGAGCCTGCCGCTGCCACTTCCAGTGCGCGTTTGGCCTGGATCTGGCCTTTGACTTCGGCAAAGTCAGCATAATGCGGACGGGCCGCTTGCGATGCTGGCTTGTGGCGCACCAGTTTTTGTTCAGCATCTACGCCAGCGAAGTGGGCACATACTTGTAACAGCGAATCTGCCGGATAAATGGCGGCCTCGCTGACCAGGGCAGCTTCATCGGCATTGGCTCGCGGCAAGATGAAGGCAGGTTCCTGTTGTGAATGCTGCTGGCTTTTGCAAATTGCAAAAGTCATGGCCAGGGCACCGCGTATCGGGCGCAATTCGCCAGACAGTGACAATTCACCGGCAAATTCATACTGCTCAAGCGCATCTGCCGGTATTTGCCCGGATGCCGCCAAAATGCCCAGGGCGATAGGTAAATCAAAGCGGCCAGATTCCTTGGGCAAATCAGCCGGGGCCAGATTCACGGTAATGCGCTTGGCCGGGAATTCAAACCTGGCATTTTGCAAGGCAGCCCTGACCCTGTCCTTGGATTCCTTGACCTCGGTTTCGGGAAGTCCAACGATAGTGAAAGCGGGCAGGCCATTTGCCAGATGCACTTCCACCGTGACCTGCGGTGCATCCATGCCATTCAAGGCGCGGCTTTTGAGGACGGCTAATGACATGCGTACTACTTAAGCGTCTTTTTGCGGTGCTTCCAGAGCGGCTACCCTGGCTTCCAGGGCTTCCAGTTTGGCGCGGGTCTTGGCCAGGACTTGTGCTTGTATATCAAATTCTTCGCGCGTTACCAGGTCCAGCTTGGAAAAGCCCTGGCTCATCATGGCTTTGACATTTTTTTCGATATCTTTGGCGGGTGAGTTTTCCAGTGCCTGGCTGATTTTGGCTTGCATGTCATTAAAGAAATTTTGCTTATCCATATTTATCCTCTATTTTGTAGTTGCACGCTTATGGTGCAAATTAGGTTCTGCCACTTATTTGTGCAAAATCTGATACTGCTCTTTATTGGTGCGCAAACTTGATTATTCGCTTGCAATTTTACCTATGGAGCAATGATAGCGCATCTTACCCAGGCGGCCACTGGTATTGCGCTGCAATATTAATACTGGGCCGTAGCCTTAGCTTGTCTGACTGTATGCGTATGTATACAGCGATCTACGACAGCTTATACCAGGTTAAATGAATAGATGTTCATGGTTGGCACGACTCCTGCTAACAGGTAAGGGAAAGAAGAATTTAAGTGTCCTTCAGATGTAATTCATGACCTTAAGAAGTCACTGATGCGCAAAAAGTGGATGCTGTCCCGGTTTCAATCAAATCAAATCTTAATTCAATAGGGGGAAGCGCAATGAAAAAATTAGTAATCGCCGCTGCTGTAGCCACAACATTCCTGAGTGGTTTTGTCCACGCAGCAGATGCCAAGCCAGACAATGAAGTCAGCTTCAATATTGGCGCCGTCAGTGAATACCGTTATCGCGCCATTTCACAATCGCGCCTTGATCCGGCTTTGCAGGGTGGTGCTGACTACGTGCATAACCCTAGCGGCTTCTACGCTGGAACCTGGCTCTCCACGATCAAGTGGACCAAGGATGCCGGTGGTAGCGGAGATATTGAATGGGATATCTATGCCGGAAAAAAAGGCGAGATCGTCAAGGATGTTTCGTATGACGTTGGTGTATTGACCTATGTTTATCCATCCAATGGCTTGAACAAGGTACCAGGTTTTGCGGATGCCAACACCACAGAAATCTATGGTCAGGTAGGCATGGGACCTTTCTATGCCAAGTATTCGCATTCTGTGACTAATCTGTTCGGCTTTGTCGATAGTAAAAATAGCGGCTATCTGGATCTGGGCGCGAATGTGGAACTGCCAGACGGTTATAACCTGGCGTTGCATGTAGGCCGCCAGACCGTCAAGAACAATGGTGCCTATTCTTATTCCGACTGGAAAATCGGTGTGACCAAAGAATTCTTTGGCGTCAATTTTGGCCTTGCAGCCCTGGGCACCAATGCCGAGAGCAAACTGTATGTGACACCGAGCGGCAAATTCACTGGCAAGACGACTTTGCTGCTGTCTGCAGTTAAAACATTTTAATTATCCGAGGTCAGCATGAAACTGATTACAGCAATTATCAAACCCTTCAAGCTCGATGAAGTACGCGAAGCCTTGTCTGCCATCGGTGTGCAAGGGATTACCGTGACTGAAGTCAAGGGCTTTGGCCGTCAGAAAGGTCATACCGAGTTGTATCGTGGTGCTGAATATGTGGTCGATTTTTTGCCGAAAACAAAGATCGAAGCAGCGGTGGATGATGCGATCGTTGACCGTGCCATTGAAGCGATAGAAACTGCGGCCCGCACCGGCAAGATTGGTGACGGCAAGATCTTTGTCTATGACTTGCAACAAGTAGTGCGTATTCGTACCGGTGAAACCGGCAACGACGCACTCTGATAGCCTACCAGGGAGTTCACATGAAAAAACTGTTGAAGAACATACTGGCAGGGGCGGCCTTGATGGTCACTGTTGGTTTTACCTCTGTGGCATCAGCCCAGGACGCGTCAGCCAAAGCTGAGCCTGTGGCAGCCTCGGCCGCAGTGGCGACTGCATCCGCACCAGCGGCTGCTGTAGCGGTAGTCACCCCGGCATCTGCTCCAGCCGCAGCAGCAGAACCTGCTGCTGCCAGTGCCGCAGCGCCAGCACCGGCACCTACACCCAATAAAGGCGACACCGCCTGGATGATGGTTGCCACCTTGCTGGTTATCTTGATGACCATACCTGGCCTGGCCTTGTTCTATGGTGGTCTGGTGCGCTCCAAAAACATGCTGTCGATACTCATGCAAGTCTTCATGATCTTTGCCGTGATTATTGTATTGTGGTGTATCTATGGTTACTCGCTGGCCTTTACTGAAGGCAGCAAGTTCATCGGTTCGTTTGACCGCATGTTCCTGAATGGTATCTGGGATCCGGCCAAGGCCAGTTTCAGTGTGGCAGCAACCTTCAGCAAAGGCGTGGTGATTCCTGAGTTTATCTACGTGGCCTTCCAGGCGACATTTGCAGCCATCACTTGCGGCCTGATCATCGGTGCATTTGCAGAACGTGCCAAGTTCACTGCCGTACTCTTGTTCGTAGTTCTGTGGTTCACTTTCAGCTACCTGCCTGTTGCTCATATGGTCTGGTTCTGGACTGGTCCTGATGCGATCAAGGATGCAGCAACGCTGGCAACAGAGTCTGCCAAGGCTGGTTTCCTGTTCCAAAAAGGCGCGCTCGACTTCGCTGGTGGTACTGTCGTACACATCAATGCAGCGGTGGCTGGCCTGGTGGGTGCTTACCTGATCGGCAAACGCGTGGGCTACGGTAAAGAATCCATGGCACCGCACTCCCTGACGATGACGATGATAGGTGCGTCCCTGTTGTGGGTGGGCTGGTTTGGTTTCAATGCCGGTTCTGCTCTGGAAGCAGGTGATATAGCAGCACTGGCCTTCATGAATACCTTGCTGGCAACAGCGGCAGCCACGGTGTCATGGGTATTTGGTGAGTGGATGTCGAAAGGCAAGCCTTCCATGTTGGGTGGTGCATCCGGTGCGGTAGCTGGTCTGGTAGCAATTACTCCTGCTTGCGGCTTCGTCGGCCCCATGGGTGCCCTGATCATCGGCTTGCTGGCAGGTATCATCTGCCTGTGGGGTGTGAATGGCCTCAAGCGTTTGCTGGGTGCGGATGATTCCCTCGACGTCTTCGGTGTGCATGGCGTGGGCGGTATCCTCGGTGCCTTGTTGACAGGTGTATTTGCTGCACCATCCCTTGGTGGTCAGGGTATATTCGACTACGTCACCAACAAAATGTCGGCTGATCCTTATGACATTTTCGGCCAGGTCATGACGCAGGCAACAGCGGTAGGCACAACCATCATCTGGTCAGGCGTGGTGTCCTTCGTGGCATACAAGTTGGTTGATCTGGTGGTAGGTCTGCGTGTGCCGGAAGATGAAGAACGTGAAGGCCTGGACATCACCAGCCATGGTGAGTCTGCTTACCACTCTTGATTCGATTCTTGATTCGATTCATGATGGTGTTTGAAAGTTTTTGCCCGGCTTTTCATTGAGGCCGGGGCAGTAAGAGTATCCAAAGGAGTACCGTCAGTACCGTAATCAGAGCTTGCGGTCCTGAACTTGACAGGCTGTTTTGCATTGCGCAAAACAGCCTTTTTTTATCCCGTTGCATCTTTAATGCAGAGGCAAAAAAATACGCCACCCGCAGGTGGCGTAAATCTTTGCACTGATGAGCTATCAGCCAGTTTATTTTGCCGCAGGTGCGAATTTATCAGCAGGGACCAGCAACCACAAACGCGCCAAGTCAGCAGAACCATCACGGCCTTGTACTGATTTCAGGGTTTCAACGGCTTTGTCGCGCTTGCCCGCTTTCAGGTACGCCATGCCCAGATGCAGTTTTGCTTCATCCGGGGATTTCAAGCCACCTTTTGCGATACCTTGTTCCAGTAAGGCCAAGCCCTTGTCGTACTGGCCGTTGATCACATAGTTGTAACCAATGTTGACCATACCGATACCAGTCTTGGCATTTTTTGCGGCTGCTTCGCCTGCATCCAGATTCTTGACGTCATCAGCTGCCTGCTTATTGACGCGATCGCGCAATTGCTTGTGTTTGGTGGCTTCCTTGCCGGCACCCAGCAGGTTTGCAGCATAACCTGCATCAATTGCGGTTTTGGCTTCGACTGGCAAGCCTGACAACAAGGCCAGTTCTGCCATATCGACAAACTGAGCGCCATCTTCAAATTTGTCAGTGACGATCAGCAGGCGATAGTAGTCCAGCAGCAAGCGATCAGAAAAACCGGGCTTCTTGGTGACGCGATACAGCAGGTCAGCCCAGAATTCTGGTTTTGGGTAATGTGCCACCATGCGTTCCAGTGCCACTGTATAACCATCCCAGTCTTTCAGTTGTTGATAGCTGCTGGTCAGTAAGCGCAAATTCTCTTCTGTAGACTTGCGCTGAGCTTTCTCATCTTCTGCAACTTGCGCATTCAATACCTTGATGGTATTGGCGTAATCGTTTTCCAGGTAATAGGTGCGGGCGACCAGATTGGTCATGCCTGGATTGCCTGGGTCTTTCGCCAGTTTGCGGTTCGCCCATTCACGTGACTGTGCATACTTCTTTTCATTGAACAAAGTACCGGCAACTGCTTCCATGAAATGCTGTTTTTCGGACTCTTTCAAGAATTCTGTGGCAATCATGGCATCCATTGCCTTGACCATCATGGCAGAGTCATTGGTACTGGAACCAATAACTGCACGTATGCGATTCAGTGCAAAATTTTCAAAAGGAGTTTTTTTCTCCATTGCTTCCAGAACGACCAGCTTTTCCAGTGCCTGTGAAAATTGCTTGGCAGTCACCAACTCCATGACTTCATTGATTGGCTTGCCCATTTCTGCGCGTACAGTTGGCTGCTTTGCAGGATCAGCCGCTTCTTGTGCCAGAGCGGTACTCACAGTCACGGGAGAGAAGCCAGATCCAAGTGCTGCCATCAGCATGGCGGCGAACAGGTAAGAAGTTTTTTTCATGAATGGTCCAGGTAAAAAATGAAAATTGTCGTGTTGATATTAAATATGCAACAGGCGTCAATATGTCAACAACAAATCAACAACACAAAAGAGCAGCATGATTAATGGGGAGCTGGTAATTCTTCCCCATGCCCTGTCCAAGCAAGATAGCCTTGGTCTTTCCGTGCCAGCTTTGTTCACATTGTGGAATCCGGCATTATAGCCGAGCTGGTAACAGCATTACCATTTGCATCCAGTATCCACAACGGTGCTGACTGCCAATGGGATGACAGCCAGCAAACCTATGCCGGAATACGCCTTGAGGCATTCCTTCTTTTCTGCTCTTTTCGTGCCTTCAGCAAGGCGCTTTTCCAGGCTGTCAGCCTGTCGGTGGATGGCCTGTATTTGTTCGATTTCTGTGGGTTTACGCTGTTTTTCTATCGCCAGGGCAGAGCTACGCAAAGCGTCCAGGTCCAGCCCTTGCCTGGCGACTGGTTGTTCACTGAATGTTGGTGGCGCCGGCGGGCTGATCACATCTGCTGTCGCAGGCGGCTGTACTGACATTGCCGTGGTCGTGCGCTGACGCTTGCTCACCGTGTTTGGCAGTGCGCGTTCAGGCTTCACCTGCGGCGGGGCAGTTGGCTGGGTTTCAAGAACTGGCGGTGGCGGCACTATCTGTAAAAATTGCAGATAATGCACCACAGGATTATCACTTGTATGACGTGGAATACCGTTTTGCTGGCGCAATAATTGCCAGAAAAGAATATGAGCAACAATAACCAACAAGATCGCCAAGAGCGGGTGACCTGGTTTGTTAGCTGGCGTCAGTGAAAAGTGCATCTTGGCTTTCCAAAGCGAAATCTCTGGTTCTGACCAATGGGGCTTGTGAAAAGTTCAAGGGCGTTGAGGAAGCTTGCTTGCTCCTTATGCTACCGTTCCTGTACAAGTATCCAGGGCTTGACGACTACGGTCCAGTGCTGCGCGTCCTGTTCCAGCCAGGCCTGGGCTTGTTCATCGCTGACCTTGGCCAGGTAACCTTCTCCAAGCAAGGCAGCAATTTCATCTGCATGATCTTGCGCCATCAGTAAGGCCACCTCCACCAGATCCAGCCCTGGCTGGACCACCAGTACTGCACCGCTGGCAAAGTGGCGCAATAATTCACTCCATGGGTAAGCCGCCGTCTCCAGATTGATCCTGGTGCGCAAAATATCGGTATTGGACATATGAAATTTATTAAAATACATTGAAAGAAATAAAACCGGGTGAAAACTCACCCTAAACACGATTTTAAGTAAAACTTGAAATAAAGTAGAAGAAATAAGCGATAAAACCTATTTTCTTGTTAAAGTCACCATGGGCAAGTAAAACACTGCAATTAAATAGACTTAGCCAACATGGCCCCATTGTGGTGCCAGTGACGAGACAATACTTTAGTCGCGGCTCCAGTGAGAGACGCTGCAAGGCAGTCGGGGTGGTTTTACGCAAGTCTTAATACAAACAGAGGCAGAGTCAGGGAATGAAAACATACAAAGAGACGCTATGACACTGAGACGACAACTCCTGCTTGCCATATCCATTATTTTTTTTGCCGTGTTCCTTGGCTTGCAGACTTTGTCGGTGCTGACCACACGGGATTATCTGCAACAGCAACTGGCCTCGCACGCACAGGATGCCGCCACGGCCTTGTCGCGGCCACTGGAAGAAGCCTTGGTCAAAAACGACCAGACCCTGGCCAATATACAAATCTCCACCCTGTTTGACCGCGGCTATTATAAGAAAATCGTGGTTCTTGATCCAGCCGGCAAAGTTATCATCAATAAGGAGCTGGCTGGCAGCAAAGACAATGTACCGACATGGATGCCCGCGCTGTTTGATTTGCAGACGCCGGCGGGGGAAGCCTTTATCTCATCCGGCTGGCGGCAGCTGGGCAAGGTCATCGTCATCAGTCATCCGGCTTATGCCTATGAATTTCTGTGGCGTTCGATGAAAGAAATGGCCTTATGGATGTTTGCCATGTACCTTGTCGTCCTGGGTTTAACCGTTGTCTTGTTGAGAATCATACTCGGCCCGCTTGAAAAAATTGAAGAAGTCGCCATCGCCATACAGGCCAAGCGTTTTCAACGCATAGAAGTGGTGCCACAAACCCGTGAGCTAAAACGTGTGGTCGTCGCCATGAACCATATGACAGAACGCATCTCCAGCATGCTGGATGCAGAAATCAGCCGGGCCGACAATTTTAGACGTGAAGCCTTCATCGACAAAGTCAGTGGCCTGGAAAACCGCCACGGTTTTGACCTGCGCTTTAATCATTTGCTGTCAGAAGACGGGCGCTTTGAAAGCGCCGTCATTTTTGTTTTCGAATTCGATGGCTTGAAAGAATACAATCGCCACTATGGCTATCAACAGGGCGATGCCTTGCTGGCCGATGTCGCCACTGTGCTGACGGAAGTGGCGAGCAAATACAGCCATATGCTTGGCCGCATAGGTGGCAGTTCCATGGCCCTAGTTTGTATTGATGTCGATCAGGCAGCCATGAATTTGCTGGTAGATGCCCTGCATTACAGATTGAATCAAGTCCTGCTGCGCGCAACCCGGCAAGTCAGCCTGGCGGCGGGTGCCGTGGTGTTTGGTCCGGCACAACAGCGTGGAGATGTTTTTTCCCATGCCGACCTGGCCATAGAAACCATGCGCCAGTCCGGCAATGGACAAATCACGCTTACCCACATGGAAGACAGTGAGGCAGCGATGGCAGGTTCACATGGCTGGCGCACCATGATCAGCGATGCCCTGGCAGAAAACCGCTGGGTCCTGTTTGCCCAGCCTGTCATGCGCCTGCAATTGCGTCAGCTGGTGCATCATGAAGTATTCTCGCGCCTGCTTGATAACCAGGGCAATCTGGTGCCTGCCAATCAATTCCTGCCCATGGCCTTGCGCCATCAGTTGATGCCAGAGATAGACCAGGCCGTGGTCACTCTCATCCTGGACCTGTTGCAAAAAAATCGTGGCAGCTACAAAAGTATCGCCGTCAATGTTTCGCTGCAATCCATGGAAAGCAAGGAATTCTGTGAATGGCTAATGGCACGCCTGAAATACTCCCCAGAACTGGCAGCCCGCTTGTCAGTAGAGATCAGCGAATCTGCCTGCGCCAAGGACCATGCCGTGACCAGGAAATTTTTCAACACCTTGCGTACTGCCGGTGTACGCTTTGGCGTCGATCATTTTGGTCTGGACCCACATGCCCTGAACTTCATCCGCGAAGTGCCGCCGGACTACATCAAGCTTGATGGCGGTCTGGTGCAAGAAGTGGCTGAGAACGAAAACAGCCACGCCCATTTACGCGCCATCGTCAAATTCGCGCAATCCCTGGGCATATCCCTGGTGGCACAAAATGTAGAGACAGAAGCCAGCCTGCAATTATTGATAGCCGACCAGATAGAATGCGGGCAGGGCTTCTATTTTGGCGCGCCCGAAAAAGTCATCATGGCTGCGGTAGAGTGAGGCATAAAAGGGCTTACGGAAAATTGTTCCAGCAAGGCTATCGCTTCGGGAAACCACCCTTGCAAGGGTGGTTCGCTACGTCGGCAGACAACATCTTGTCCGAAACCCCGACTACGCCGTAGCGACGAAGACAGTACTTTAGTACCGAATCTTGTTAAATACAGAAGCTGCAACGCAACTGGAGCAATTTTCCGTAAGCCCGTCACATGCGTTTTTCCTTGGCTATCTTCTCTATCAAATCCTTCCACAAACGCACTGTTGATGCCCCGCCCTTGCGGGTATTGCCGCTGGCCAGCCATAAGTCATCATCGTTAAAACTGTAGACAGGCACCAGATCAGTCCGGGCTGAGGCGGGCTGTATGTCATCTTCCAGATTGTCCATGATCCACGGCTCTGCCGCCGGGCTGGGATAATACGCCAGCACCATATGGGTTTCACCTATGCGCGTTGCCCTGACATAAGTGATGCGCAAACGCTCGGCTGGTATGCCCAGGTCCTTCAGCGTCATGTACTTGGCCACGGCATAGTCTTCGCAATCAGCGCCCCATGAAGCAATCATTTCTACAGGCGTAGCCCAATAGTCGTTGACACCCCAGTGTTCCTGATCTGTCAGATACGGCACACGATTATAAAAGTCATTCACTTGCCGCAGCACTGCCATTTCATATTGGCCATCGCTAGAGCGCGCAACATTCCTGGCAAAGTCCTTGCCAGCGGCGGCCTTGATCTTGTTGATGGCAACCTGCATTTGCGCCAGGCGGCGTGGCCCCTCCACACCAAAGCGCTTGCCCACGGACTCAATCAAGCCCGGCGAAAAATCCACCAGGCCAGATACCACCACCGGGCTGATAAAGCCCAGCAGCACAAACAGACTGGCAGCGAATTTGGCCGTGCGACTGCGCATGAGTGGTTGATCTGGTAAGCATGAACAAGAGCAACAGTGTAGCGGTTTATGCTGCACAGATAGACGCATTTTTGCTTTTAAAAATTGTCAGATGAAAATTGCTAAAATGCATGCACTTAGCCAGATTAGAGGAAAACCAATGTCAAAAAGTCAAAGCAACTGGATAGATTTGCGCAGTGACACCGTCACCCGTCCCAGCCCGGCCATGCGTGCCGCCATGCAGGCTGCCGACCTGGGTGATGATGTCTATGGCGATGACCCCAGCGTCAACCGCCTGCAAGACTATGCTGCCGACTTGTTTGGCTACGAGGCCGCCCTGTTTGCCCCCTCCGGGACACAAAGCAATTTGCTGGCCCTGCTCAGCCATTGCGGGCGCGGCGATGAATATATTGCCGGGCAAGAGGCCCATACCTATAAATACGAAGGCGGTGGTGCCGCCGTGCTCGGCAGCATACAGCCGCAGCCCTTGCAAAACCAGGCCGATGGCACGATAGCACTGGAAGACATTGCCGCCGCCATCAAGCCCGATGATTTTCATTTTGCCCGCAGCCGTTTGCTGGCGCTGGAAAACACCATAGGCGGCAAAGTCCTGCCGATGGAATACACACAGGCCGCCACCAGCCTGGCCCATCAGCGTGGCCTGGCCACCCACCTGGATGGCGCGCGTATCTGCAATGCCATCGTCAAACTCGGCATCAGCCCCAGAGAGGCGGTCAGGGGTTTTGACAGCGTCTCGGTGTGCCTGTCCAAAGGACTGGGCGCGCCAGTCGGGTCCGTACTCTGTGGCGACAAGTCACTCATCGCGCAAGCAAGACGCTGGCGCAAGATGCTCGGTGGTGGCATGCGTCAGGCCGGGGGCCTGGCTGCCGCAGCCCAGTATGCGCTTGAACATAACGTGGCACGGCTGGCAGAAGACCATGCCCATGCCGAACGCCTGGCGCATGGCCTGCGACAAATCGCGGCGCTTACCGTACAAACGCCGCAAACCAATATCGTCTATGCCGACATGCCTGCCGCAGCTTGCGCTGGCCTTGACGGTTTGCTGCGCGAGCACGGCATTCTGGCCAGGGTGACACCCCATATGCGCATGGTCACCCATCTGGATGTCAGCGCTGCAGACATCGACAAAGTGCTCACAGTGTTCAAGACATTCTTCAATGCCTGGAATGCGCCGACCAGCGAGGGCGCAGCATAAGCTGCTCACTCCCCTGCATGCATCATGGGGTTGTACAAAACGATGCGCCCTATGTGCAGGCAGGTCTGGTCATCACTGAGCCTGGCGTTGTCTATGTAGGGCAATTGGTTCAGGTCTTGCCCCAGCTGACTTTGCGGATAGGTGAGCCTGGCAATGACATTGAACAGACTCAGGCATTGATGCAGATGCCGACTATGCTCATGCCGGGCTGGCAGCAATTTTTCCAGGCAAAATCCCAGCATGTTTTTCTCAAGCGCCTGCCCGGTTTTTTGTTTTGCATTCATCGGGAAAATGACACTATCCTTGTTGCTGCAATTGGTAATCGTTTGCAGCCAACTGTGATTGGCGGCATCATAGACAATGCGGCAGCTCAGTATGTCGCCAGGAGCGACTGCCATATACGGGCCACCAAAGCAGGTTTGCTCTGCCTGTAGTTTTCCACCCGCATGAACATATTGCCCGCACACCCACCAACCCCCTTGCGCAAACGGGTGTTCAGAAACTTCATCGGTGACCTCATGGGGCGGACAATAACAAAGCACCGCCTGCAAACCGCCACCTTGTAATTCAGCGCCATGCGCCTGGCCAGGCAGAAGGCAAGGCCAGAGATAAGCATGGGCTTGTGTGCTGCTCAAAAAAGGCACCTGCATATGCGCCTGTATGCTGACCCAATGATTGCCCGGCGCGGCGGTGATGCTAAAACGGCTGCCCGGTGCAGCAGGTTTTTCAAAACTGTCTGCCCCGGCTTCTGCCACCAGAACAGGCGTGCCAGAAAAAAACACCACATCACCCGCATGCAAGACCTGGTGACGGCACATGATGGCGTAATGTTTGACATAAAAGAAAAAAGTGATACGGTCATCCGCCGCTGCAAAAGACTTGGCTTCTGCCAGCGTCATGCAAGTCTTGCGACAAATTTCCAGTTCCCAGTTGGCATCACCATGCACAGCCATGCCCATGATCCTTTGCCATTGCAGTCCAGGTTCTTCTGGCGCAAATGCAAGCAGAGGATCTTCTTCATGCGGAACGAGCAGCGTTTGTTCTTTCATCATAGGTGATCCTGAATTCTCATGGCTCTGGGTTGTGTGTGCTGCTGTGTGCTGTAATGTGTGTGGTGTGCAGTTATATGCCGTTATTACGATCGTCACCCTTACGGCGCTGGTAGTTTGCTGCCCTGGCCAGCCTGGCCGGGTCCAGTCGCCTGTCTGTCTTGCGCCTGTCAAAACCATTTCTGGCCATACCATACAAAGTACGAAAAGTATCCAGTGCTGCCGCCTCTTCTGCCTCAGTCGGTATGCGTTCGCCAAACAGATTGGCTTGCAATCTCAGCATGGGTGGCAGGCAATCCTGGTACAAATCAAAGTCACCAACCGGGTCAAGCTTCAATAACATGTCTGCAGTCGTGTATGGCTGTGCGGGCTTCATAGATAACTCCTGAAATACGGTTGGCATGCTTCAGTGCTCCAGATATTTAAAAGGCAGCGCGCTGCATCATCCCCATTTCCAGCAAGTCTTGCGCAGTCTTGCCAGGCTTGAGTACCAGTTTGCGTGCAGGTTTTTCTTTGACCACGTCCACAGCCACTACCGCAGCCGCCTCTACTGCAACTTCTGCCGCAGCTTCAGGCTGCGTTTCCTGCTTCAGGCTTACTGTGGTAGACCAGGGTGTGTCTTTTGAGGCCCAGGTCGTGGCCCACAAGGCATACGGCACTTCCAGCACCGATGGTGCAGGCTCTGGCAAAGGGCGCAGGCGCATATGGGTAGAAGTGTGGACAGCGGCAAACCAGGCTGCCTGTGGGTCTTGCTGGCGCGGGGTAGGAATTTTAGCGATGGTACTGATACGGACACGGCCAAGGGACAACCTGGCACTCTCTACATTCTTTTGTATCAGCACCGCGCGGGTTTCATGGTAATACACGTCATCTGTCAGCAAACGCATGGCAATATTGCGCGCCAGCCTGGCTTTCAGGGCCATTTTGCTGAGCAGCATGAACAGCAGCAGATTAAGTACAACAAGCAAGATTTCAGTGGTAGGCATGATGATCTCCTTCAGATGGCAAGCAGGTTCACTTGCGCTATGCGTGTCTATTTGCAAAGCCCGTGCCAGCACCGCTTCCCTAGGGAGAGAAGGTTTTTTCGACCACAATTGACATGTAAAGCATACAAATTTACATTGGCGCTTTACACTGTCGCTTACATTCAAGTACCAGCTTCGCAGCAATCATAATGACCGATACCGACTACACCCTGACCTCACCCCTGGCCAAGCTGGCCGACAATGCCTCGGCCCTGCTGGGCCTGACCATCATCTGGCATCCAGACAGCCAGCGCATAGGTGAACAGTTCATGGTCAGCAACCCTGATGGCCAGGTTGAGATCAATCGCTTCTTGCCGCTGTTCCGTCACCCCGGCAAAGACGGCCTGCCGCTGGGCTATGGCGGCATCTCGCGTGACCCCGTACGTATCAGCCGCGATGGGTATGACAACATCCTCATCACCCCACCCGCCAGCCGCATGGTGGTCGAGGTCAATGGGGAGGAGATCAATGCACCTGTAGCCTTAAGCCGTGAACAACTGGAAGCAGGCGTCATCCTCGGCCTGGGCCGCGCCATCATCATCTGCCTGCACTGGATGCGCTGCCTGCCCAAGCACAATCCCGCGCTGGGCTTTATCGGTGTGGGCAGCGCCGCCATCGTCGCCCGCGACCAGATACGCCAGGTCGCTGGGACCGAGCTGCCCGTCTTGTTATTGGGTGAAACCGGCACAGGCAAAGAAATCGCTGCCCGCGCCATCCACGCCTATAGCAAGCGAGCCAATGCAGAGCTGGTCAGTGTCAACATGGCCGCCCTGAACGAAGCCCTGGCCGCTGCCGATTTGTTTGGTGCCGTCAAAGGCGCCTACACAGGCGCACAAAACGCCCGCAAAGGTCTGTTTGCCGAGGCAGAGGGTGCAACCCTCTTCCTCGATGAAATAGGCAACACCCCAGCCAGCATACAACCCATGCTGCTGCGTGTGCTTGAAAGCGGCGACTACCGCCCGCTCGGCGCCCAGCAAGACCAAAAATCCAGCGCCCGCCTGATCGCCGCGACCGACCAGGACTTATACAGTGAAGGCTTCAACCAGGCCCTGCTGCGCCGCCTCGAAAGCTTCATCATCCACCTGCCACCATTGCGCACCCGCCGTGAAGATATAGGTGTCTTGCTGCTGAACCTGCTCAGCAATAGCAAACTGCCCAATGAAATAGGCACCAGCCTGCCAGTGGTACTGGTCAGCGAATTTGCCAATTACGATTGGCCCGGCAATATCCGCCAGTTGTCCCACGTCCTGCGCCGCGCCCTGCTGGCCCTGCAACTCGGTGAGGTACCACAACTCGCCAGCCTGGTCAAAACCACCCACCATGCCCCATCCAGCGTGGCACAGGCCAGCATCAGCACAGACAGTAAAATCACGCAGCCAGCTACACCACGCAAAAAACTCAATGAACTCAGTGATGAAGACGTCCTGCGCGCGATGGAAAACAACGACTGGTATATACAGGGAGCCGCACAAGAACTCGGCGTCTCGCGCCCCTCGATGTACAAGCTGCTCGACAACCACAGCCAGATACGCCGTGCCGAACAGATACCTACAGAAGAAATTCGCCAGTCACTGGAAACCAGTGCTGGCGATGTAGAGGCTTGTGCTGCTTTATTGAAAACGCCTAGTGAGGCGTTGAGGCGGTATTTGAAGGTGGTGGGGGTTAGTTAACCAATCGACTGGAAGTTTTAGCCTCCTGTTTCAACGTCCACTTCGGGATCAGGTAGGTAGAAAAACTCTGAACTTACAACGGTGCCATTCGCATCAGTGAAGTCCGCTGTAAATGAGATAGTAAACCCCCAGAAGCCAAGGCTGTCCTCATTCATCGTCATTGTTACACCATCAACTGGGCACGCAGTTTTTGCACTTCCGACTGCAGCTTTTCCATTTTCTAGTTCCGCTTTGCAAATCGCGATGAATGCACTTGCGGTTACTGTTACGGTATTGGATGGATTGGTAGCTGTACCTTTGAAATTAAAGGTCACGGTATCGCCGACATTGAGGATACTTTTACCATTGAGCGAACTTTTTGGAGGTTCTGGTGTGAATTTCCCGGTAGCTGAAACAGTAGCCCGACTTTGTGGATCACCTTGGTTAAAAAATGTTGTGAATGTATAGTTGACTGGCTCACTCATATTCAAGCTCTCAATTGATTGGATTAAACAAATAAGCATGTACTGACGATATTCATGCTTCCCACTTCAATAATCAACTAAGTATCAGATTAAAGAAGTCTTTACTGCTTCCATAGGCCAGCAAAAACTGTTCCAGTTTATTTTGACTGGCCGTTGGATATTTTTGGATAACGAGGATCTCGCCTTAAACTTAGTAAGTCAGGTTCTGACTCTATAGCTTTGAGTGAATATCCATTTTCGATTGCCTTGGCAATTTCAGCAATTGCCTCATCCCTTTGACCAAGCAATTCGTAAGTCAAACCAGCACGGAAATGTACATTGGCATCTTTGGGCGCTAGCTTGAGAGCGTGTTGTATGTATTCATTTGCTTTTTCTTTGTCACCCATACGCGCTGAATACAGGCCATAGCGAG
Source organism: Undibacterium sp. (assembly GCF_030683615.1). Lineage (NCBI taxonomy): Bacteria > Pseudomonadati > Pseudomonadota > Betaproteobacteria > Burkholderiales > Oxalobacteraceae > Undibacterium > Undibacterium sp. The sequence goes on along the minus strand of NZ_JAUXQE010000002.1, from coordinate 9,194 downwards.
AGACAAGTGCGCTATCATTTGGAGATGTTTGCAGACGAGGAGCAAGCAGTTCGCGCGCTTTTTCATAAGCTTTTTTTGCCTCGCTTTCCCGCCCAGGTATCCAAAGCAAACTGTCACCAAGATTGGCCCAGCCCAAGTATTTGGCTGGATTTCCCTTGTTTGGAGTTACTGCAAGTTCAAAAGCATCGGCAGCACCAACATAATCGCCTTTCTTGAAAAGTACCATTCCAACATTTGAATACAGTAATGCACTCGGCTTGACAAGTAGACCTTGTTGCAACACCTGCAACCCTTCATTGTCTCGATTTTGCTTAACCAAAGCGTTGTTTAAATTTGCATAGGCAAATATTGAGTCGGGCTGTATTTTTATACTTAATCTAAAGAATTTTTCGGCCTCAGAGTATTTTCCTTGCTCAAAATATGAGACACCTAGTTCTTCTGCAAACATTCTTTCTTGAGGAAATTTTTCCAGTCCAGCAGTTGCTTGTTTTATTGCCTCTTCATATTGCTTCATTTTCCGTAATGATGTTACACGGCCATATGAAGCAAAGATATTGTCAGGATCAAAAGTCAGCGCTTTCTCAAAAGCGTGTAACGACTTTTCATATTTACCTGCTTGTAGATCAACTCTGGCAACAGCGATATGGCTGAGAGCTAACTTATCATTTAATTTCAATGCTTGTTGTGCGCTGGCATTTGCTTTTTGGAGCAAAACTTCATCTTGCTTGTCACTTTCATAAAGCATTATGTACATAATCGATAGCCCAGCTACAGCTGCCGCATTCTCAGGATTACGCTTCAAGATCGCTTCAAAACTTTTGGCGGCAACTTCATAATTGCCAGGTCTCTCAAATTGGCGCAATGCCTCCAGCCCCTGTTTCATAGCCAATGATTCTGAAAACGGCTTCAACGACATCTTGTCCATCTCAAGATAAGGCGCAGCCTGCCAAGCACCATAACCCAGTGCAACAATAATGGCGCTGGCGATGGCAAAGCGTTTTGGCTTACTCAGCGTTTTCCAGCCATTGCCTGAATTGCCGTCTGCATTACCGACACTAGTAACTGCCGCAAGCACCGGCACACTCACCAACCCACGCAATTGTTCATGCACCTGCTGCATGCTGTTCAAACGTTTCTCAGTCTGCCGTGCCGTCATCGCCAGCACCAGCTTGATCAGTTCTGGCTTGCATCCTGCTGGAAATTCCCAGGTGTCTGAATTCGATTGCATCAGGGCGGCGGCCAGGGCCAGGCCGCTGGCGTTGGCGAAGGGGCGTTGGCCGGTCAGGGTTTCGTAGAGGATGACGCCGAGGGCGTAGATGTCGCTTTGGGCGCTGGCCGGGCTGCCCATCATGCGTTCCGGTGCCATGTAGGCTATGGTGCCTTGCGGGTCCAGCTGGCTCATGGATGTGGTCGCTTGCGCATCGGTTTGTGATGCGAGGCCAAAGTCGAGTATGCGCACTTTGCCGTCGGGTTCGACCATGAGGTTGGATGGTTTCAGGTCGCCATGGATGAGGCCGCTGGCGTGTGCTTCCTGCATGGCTTCGGCGACCTGGTTGACGATGTTGATGGCTTGCTGTTCTGGCAGCGGTTGCTGTGGGTGTTGTTGCAGCAATTGCTTGAGGGTCAGGCCGGGCACCAGTTCCATGACGATGGAATGGCTACTGTCTTCATCTTCAATGGCAAAGATCTTGACGAAGGCGGGGTGCTTGAGAGATGCGGCCAGGCGTGCTTCCTTGAGCAGGCTGCTAGTTGGGGTTGCGCTGGCGGCACCCTCTATTGCTTTGAGCTGTTTGATGGCGACAGGGCGACAGAGTTTGCTGTCCCAGGCTTCATGGACTTGCCCAAAGCCGCCTTCACCCAGACGTTTTTTAAACTCGTAGTGTCTGAGCTTGATGCTTACTTCTTCTTTTTCCGTATTGTCGTTGCTGGCCAGATTGGATTTTTGCATTGGTTTCTTGCATGGTTATTATTTTTAATACCGCAATTGTTAACATGCAGCTATCTATCCATGCGAGATAGTTGCTAGTCGTAACAAGTTGTAACGGCAATAATATAGCGAACTTTATTACAAAACTGTGTAAGCACAGTGACAAGCAAAGCTATTTTATATGTAAATGACATGTTAATTGACAGTAATTTACATGTAAAAAAGCAAGCTTCCAATTTCGCCGCTGCATGTTGATGGTATATCGATAATATATTGGCGCTTGGCCTTGCCCTGTTCTTTGGGGCGAGCTTGCTGTGCAGCCTTGGCTAATGACAGCCTATTGGTTGCGCCAGTGGCGAATGTGGGAAGGCGAGTGCTTAGTCCGGTTTGCTGATGCTGACCTGGCCTTTGAGCATTTCTATCAATTCTGCTTCAAAGCTGGCAGCCAGTTTTTGTTTGATGCTGATGCTGATGGTGGTGGATTCTGTATAGGCCAGCTCGGTGACGCTGGCGGCAAACTTGTCGCACAGGCGGCGTACATGGGATTCATCAGCATAGGCGCAGACTATATCCCAGGTCACCATGTATTCCACCTCTATCAGGTCGGCGACCTTGAAGGCATCTGAAATAGCCTGGCCATAGGCGCGCGTCAGGCCGCCAGCACCGAGCTTGGTGCCACCCCAGTAGCGCACAACCACGGCCAGCACATTGGTCACGTCCTTGTGTACCAGCACGTTGTACATGGGTTTGGCGGCGGTGCCGGAAGGTTCGCCATCATCATCCAGGCCAGAGTCGCCAGTGCAGATCAGCGCCCAGCAGACGTGTACGGCATCAGGGTGCTGGGCGCGTATGCTGGCCAGTTGCTGGCGTGCTTCGGCGCGGCTGTTGAGTGGGTAGAGCTGGCCCAGGAAACGGCTTTTCTTGATTTCGATTTCGGCAAAAGCGGGGGCGGCGAGCTGGTACATGGGGTGCTGGATGGGGCAAAACCGCTATTTTGGCGGCTAATTGGGTCTGGGTATACATAAACTGTATTGCTCGTATTCTGAGCATAGTCTTGATGTCTGATGTATATCAAGCAGTGCCATCCACATGCGCCGTATCTTTAACGTTTGTTTTTACCGGAGCAAGTACCATGTCTTCCACCCCAGATACGGCTTTGAAGCAGGCAGCCAGCCGCGCTCTGCGCCTGATGGATTTGACCAGCCTGAATGAGGATGACAGCAGGGAAAAGATCACGGCCTTGTGTAATGCTGCCAGCAGTGAGCAAGGGCAGGTGGCGGCGCTGTGCATTTACCCGCGCTTTATTCCGCATGCAAAAAAGATACTGCTTGAATTTGGTACGCCAGCCATCAAAGTGGCGACGGTGGTAAATTTTCCGTATGGCGAGGCAGACGTAGAGGTCGCTGTGGCCGAGACCAGGGCAGCCATTGCCTACGGTGCAGATGAGGTTGATCTGGTTTTCCCCTATGCCGCATTGATGGCGGGTGACACCAGCACCGGGGCAGAGATGGTTAGGGCTTGCAAGACAGCTTGCGGCGACAAGCTCTTGAAGGTGATCATAGAAAGTGGCGAGCTAAAGACCGATGCCTTTATCCGCGCCGCCAGCTTGATAGCAATCACGGCAGGTGCAGACTTTATCAAGACTTCTACTGGCAAGGTGGCAGTCAATGCCACGCTGGCAGCGGCAGAAACTATGCTGATCGTGATCAAGGAAACCGGTAGTCATTGTGGCTTCAAGGCCGCAGGTGGTGTCAGGACGGCGGAAGAAGCAGCTGCCTATCTGGCGCTGGCGGATAACATCCTGGGACAGGATTGGGTGAGTCCTGCGCATTTTCGTTTTGGTGCTTCAAGCCTCTTGAGTAATTTGCAGGCTTGCCTGCACGACGTACCGGCACAGATCAAGGCAGGATACTGAGATGCTGCTGGCGCAAGAGCTGATACGTAAAAAGCGTGCAGGCCAGGCACTGGAGCAGGCTGAGATACAGTTGCTAGTCGCTGGCATGGTCGATGGCAGCATATCAGATGCGCAGCTAGGGGCATTTTGCATGGCAACCTGCTTTCAGGGGATGACGGCGGCAGAGGGGGCTGCACTGACGCTGGCCATGCGTGACTCTGGCACGGTCTTGCGCTGGGATGATCTGGATTTGCCTGGGCCGGTCGTGGACAAGCATTCTACGGGTGGGGTGGGTGACCTGGTGTCGCTGGTGCTGGCCCCGATGGTGGTGGCTTGCGGCGGTTTTGTCCCCATGATCAGTGGCCGTGGCCTTGGTCATACTGGCGGTACGCAAGACAAGCTGGAAGCCATACCTGGTTATTGCACAACGCCGGATCTGGCGCACTTTCGCCGTGTGGTCAGGGATTGCGGTATGGCCATCATCGGCCAGACTGCTGATCTGGCCCCGGCAGACAAACGACTGTATGCGATACGCGACGTGACAGCTACGGTGGATAGCCTGCCTTTGATTACGGCATCCATCCTGTCTAAAAAATTTGCCGCCGGGCTGGATGCGCTGGTCATGGATATCAAATGTGGCAATGGCGCGCAGACACCAGAGCTGGTGCAGGCGCAGGCATTGGCAAAAAACATCATAGACACTGCCAATGCAGCGGGCATGGCTTGCTCAGCCCTGATTACCGACATGAGCCAGCCGCTGGCACCCAGCGTAGGCAATGCGCTGGAAATACGCGAGGCGCTGGCGTATCTGCGCACCGATACTTGCCCGCAGCGCCTGCACCAGACCGTGTTGGCGCTGGGGACAGAGATGCTGTTACTGGCGGGCCTGGCTGCCAATACTCTGGAGGCGCAGGTGCGCTTGCTGGATGCTCTGCACAGCGGCAAGGCGGCACAGGTGTTTGAGCGGTCTTGTGCGGCGCTGGGTGGCCCGCTTGATCTGCTCGCCAAAATTGACGACTACTTGCCTGGCGCGGCCTTGCAACAAGCAGTCTTTGCGCCCGCTGGCTTCTATCTGAACAAGATGGATACCCGCGCCATTGGTTTGCTGGCCTTGCAATTGAGTACCACAGCCCAGGGGCAACGGGATACCAGCACAGGCTTGAGCCAATTGGCGGAACTGGGCCAACTCATGGAGGGCGACACTCCACTGGCCATCATCCATGCCGCTGATGCAGATAGTCTGGCTATTGCCAGCAAGAGCCTGCTGGCAGCATGCACATTTGGCGAAGTAGCCGCGCCACGACCACAACAATTACGGCAAAGCATGCGCGGTGGCTTGCGCCCAACTGCGCCAGCCCTCACGACAGAAACAGTATGACTACTCCCCATATCAATGCCGCCCCCGGTGAATTTGCTGACACCGTCCTCATGCCGGGCGACCCCTTGCGCGCCAAGATGATCGCTGAACACTGGCTCAGCGATGTCCAACTGGTGAACACCGTACGCAATATGCTGGGCTACACTGGCTGGTATCGTGGGCGGAAGATATCTGTGCTGGCGCATGGCATGGGTATACCTTCGATCAGCATATATGCGACAGAATTGATACGCGAATATGGCGTGAAAAAACTCATCAGGCTGGGTTCTTGCGGCGCTTTGCGGGACGACCTGCAACTGGGGGATGTGATCATCGCCATGGGGGCCAGCACCGACAGCAAGGTCAACCGCATGCGTTTCATGGATCATGATTTTGCAGCGATTGCCGACTATGCCTTGCTGGCAAAAGCGGTGGACACGGCCAACAGTTTGCGCAAGCCTGTCAGGGTAGGCAATGTGTTTTCTGCCGACCTGTTTTATAGCGTGCAGCCGCAACTTTTCGACATCATGGAAAAAATGCAGATACTGGCGGTGGAAATGGAACTGGCAGGCTTATATTCAGTGGCAGCCGAACATGGCGTGCAGGCACTGGGTTTGCTGACGGTGGCCGACCATCTGCGCAGCGGGGCCAGCATGACGGCTGAACAAAGGCAAAACAGCTTTGGCGATATGGTGGAAATCGCGCTGGAAAGCTGTTGTGGAGGTATTGATTGCCGCTCTAAAATTACTGGATAACGAAGTTTTCAAAGAAGACATCGGTCACGCCATCGCGCTCTTTCAGCTCCAGCGTCTTGTTGACGCCGCTCTTGATCTCTTCCATCAACTGATGTTTGCCATCCAGGCTTTGCAATTGTTCACTGTCCTTGCTACTCAATAACAGGATCAGGGTATGCCTGACCTTGGGCATGAACATTTTTATCTTGTCGTTGACTTCTGCGCTGGCAATTTGCAGCGCCATGCTGAGTTGCAGGTAGCGCTCTGTACTGGAAAGATTAACCACAAAAGCTTCCAGTTTGGCAGTCGGTGCACCTGCGCTGGCTGAAGCACTGGCAGCTTTGTTTTCAGGAGCCGCCAGGAGCAATCCTGATTGCAGACTCAGAGCCAGGCAAAGCAGAACAGGGGAAAAATGTTTTTTCAGTATCATATTTTGCCTTTTGCTCATGTTTACTCAAGAAAAACCTATATTTTTCAGAAGCTTATCGCATAGCAACAAAACACACTGTTAAACAAATTTACAACGGCATGCCTGGTATTCTGCATTCACCCGTGAAACGACACAGGTGAATGCCTTGAACGCCAGGCAGGGGGGCTTACACAGTCAAAGGCTTGTAACGGATACGCTTGGGCTTGGCACCTTCTTCGCCCAGACGTTTTTTCTTGTCGGCTTCATATTCCTGATAGTTGCCGTCAAAGAAACTGACTTGTGAGTTGCCTTCGAACGCCAGGATGTGGGTGGCGATACGGTCAAGGAACCAGCGGTCATGGGAAATGACCATGACGCTGCCGGCAAATTCCAGCAAGGCATCTTCCAGCGCACGCAGGGTTTCCACGTCCAGATCATTGGATGGTTCATCCAGCAGCAGGACATTGCCGCCTTGCAGCAGAGTCTTTGCCAGATGCAAACGGCCACGCTCACCACCAGAGAGGTTGCCAACGATCTTTTGCTGGTCACCGCCCTTGAAGTTGAAGCGACCCAGATAAGCGCGGGAAGGCATTTCAAAACGGCCTACTGTCAAAATGTCGGCACCGTTTGCCACATCTTCAAATACCGTCTTGGTGTTGCCCAGGTCTTCACGTGACTGGTCAACCAGAGAAATCTTTGCAGTCTGGCCCAGCACTACTTCGCCGCTGTCCGGTGTTTCCAGACCCTTGATCATCTTGAACAAGGTCGATTTACCGGCACCGTTAGGGCCGATGATGCCGACAATCGCGCCAGGCGGGATCTTGAAGCTCAGGTTGTCGATGAGCAGGCGGTCACCAAAGGCTTTGCTGACGTTTTTGAATTCGATAACTTCATTACCCAGACGTTCGGCCACAGGGATGAAAATCTCCTGGGTTTCATTGCGCTTCTGGTATTCATGCTCGCTCATCTCATTGAAGCGGGCCAGACGCGCCTTGCTCTTGGCCTGACGTGCTTTCGGATTCTGGCGTGACCATTCCAGTTCTTTTTGCAGGGCTTTCTGGCGGGCGGATTCTGTGGCTTCTTCTTGCTTCAAACGGGCTTGCTTCTGATCCAGCCAGGAAGAGTAATTGCCTTTCCATGGAATACCATGGCCACGATCCAACTCCAAAATCCATTCAGCCGCATTGTCGAGGAAGTAACGATCATGGGTAATCGCCACGACGGTGCCAGGAAAGCGCAGCAGGAATTGTTCCAGCCAATCAACAGATTCAGCATCCAGATGGTTGGTTGGTTCATCAAGCAAGAGCATATCAGGCTTGGACAGCAGCAATTTGCACAGGGCGACGCGGCGTTTTTCACCACCGGACAAGACGCCTATCTTGGCATCCCATGGTGGCAGGCGCAACGCATCGGCAGCCATTTCCAGTTGCAGTTCTACATTGTCGCCAGAGGAGGTGGAGATAATCGCTTCCAGACGTGCCTGTTCATTCGCCAGCGCATCAAAGTCAGCATTTTCTTCAGCATAGGCGGCATACACTTCTTCCAGTTTGGCCTTGGCTGCAAACACTTCACCCAGCGCAGATTCAACCGCCTGACGCACAGTTTGTTCCGGGTCGAGTTGCGGTTCTTGCGGCAGGTAACCGATGTTCAGGTTAGGCATGGGCACGGCTTCGCCCTGTATGTCCTTGTCTAAGCCTGCCATGATTTTCAGCAGGGAAGACTTGCCTGAACCATTCACACCCAGCACGCCAATCTTGGCACCAGGGAAGAAGGACAGGGAAATATCTTTCAGAATTTGACGCTTCGGTGGGACGATTTTGCCGACGCGATTCATGGTGTAGACGTAATTGGCCATTTTTCTTGAATTTTCATAGGGAATAAGAATGTTTGCAAGGATACCTCAAGCCAGCACGGGACGGAATATTTCACCTGAAAATCTGAGGTATACGGCAAAGTTCAGACATTGCCATAGCGCATGTAGCGAGTTGGAATGCGTGCAATTTCAATGACAAGAACGCATATTTGGTGCCCTGCACCAAAGTTGATGTAGCTCAAGACCCTGCTACTAGTGTGGATTTACACTTTCTTCATCACTGTTGACTGATGAGAAAAGGAAATGAAAATGAAAAAGCTTGTAATCGCACTCTCCCTGGCCGCTATTGGTTTCACAGCAACCCAGGCAATGGCTCAAGAACAGAGCCCATGGCAAGTGCGCGCCCGTGTCGTCAATATCAGTACTGCAAATGGCTCTGATCCTGTGGGTGGCGCTGGTGCCGCTGACCGTATTACAGTCGATAACAAGGTAATTCCTGAAGTGGATATTACTTACTTCTTCACGCCTAACTGGTCGGCAGAATTGATTTTGACTTACCCTCAAAAACATGATGTCAAACTTGATGGCGCCGTTATTGGCAGCTTCAAACATTTGCCACCAACCTTGACTGCGCAATACCATTTTGCACCTGGTTCCCAAGTCAGTCCTTATATTGGCGCTGGTCTTAACTACACCCGCATTTCAGATGTGAACCTGCTCAAAGGTGCAGGCGGTCTGGAAAGCAGCAGTTTTGGTCTGGCGATACAGGCTGGCGTCGATTTCAAACTCGACAAAAACTGGTCTTTGAATCTGGATGTCAAAAAAGTACAGATTCGTAGCGATGTCACTATCTCTGGCGCTAAAGTCAGTGCAGTCAAGGTTGATCCTTGGCTGGTAGGTGTAGGCGTAGGCTATCGCTTCTAAGAGGCTGTTCGAGATCTTATTGTAAACAAAAGGAATATTGCGTAAACTTAGGTGATGAGAAAAGCCTACCCAAGCGACATCAGTAGAGAACAGTTTGCGAAGATAGAAGATATTCTGCTGAGCGCACGCAAGAAAA
>NZ_JAUXQE010000001.1:0-57837 GCF_030683615.1 Undibacterium sp. | reverse complement strand
TGTTCGTGTTTTACAGGTTTCCAATCAAATACCCGACTAAAGTCGAACAATTTGTCTTCTGCACAAAGTTTGATCAATTCTGGCCTCGGTCTGGCCATCATGATATGCAACTGAGATGAGTAAATAGAACCGGAAGAGATTCCTCTGAAGGTATATTCCTGAAGCTGGCTAACCCGGTTCCTTAATTCCAAATATTTCAAATTGCATTCGTGTTCAAAGTATTCTTTTGATTCAGAAACTTTACCTTGATAATCTGCAAAATAGTCTTGTGCGAACTTGTGTAGGTCGTCAATGTTTTTTCCACTTGTCGCCAAGTTTTCCCATACACGTTGATTACCATCTTCTTCAATGTCTTTTATCAACTGAAACGCACGATACAGTTTCTTGCTATTTTCCGAGCGATAAAGTGCAACCAGGTATTTGAGCTCATCATCCGACAGTTCCTTGTCAATTTTCTTTAACAAGGATTCAGAATCATCGAGAAATTTTGCTGTTTCACGCAAACGTTTTCGATCAAGATTAGTCAATTGAATTAAAAAATTTTGAACAAGATTTTTCCAGTCCTTGTTTGAAGCATTTCTTTGCTTTGCGGGTATAGGTAGCGGCTGTGAAAGCAATAGCATGTATGTGAACGCATTCCGGTTGGTAGCTGAATATTTTTCTCTGTTGCCATATTGAGCAATAGAAAAAAGAGGACTATTCAATTTGTATTCGCGCAGCAGATCTGCACGTGTAGCGTTTGTTAAGGCAGGGATAATTTCCTGAGGACGGGCGATCTGCCATTCAGAGTACGTTTTGAGCAAATCTTCTATATACGCTTTAGCAGACTTTTTTTGATCCATATTCAGTTTCACTGCAATCTTTTCAGCTTCATCACAACTAAAATTGGAAAAATCGTAACAAGACATGACATACAGCCCATAGGCCTTTACCAAATCTGGCTCTGTTCCTATGCCCTCGTAATAAAACCGGGCAAGTGTGGGAAAACTATAGCGTTCTTTTTGCTCAAAAGCTCTTTTGGCAAAAAAGAACGCTTTAGAATAATCAGTATATATTTCGTTTTTGCTTGAATAAATGTTCGACAAAGAATTGGAAGAATACGCATGACCAAGATTGGACGCCTCCTCATACAGCACTATTGCCTTGGCAACATCCGATTTTTTTCCATGAGCCCCACCAGGTTGTATGTATCGACGTGCTTTTTCTCCAAGTGCTTGAGGATATTTGTTATTCAAAGCTTTTTCCAGTATTTCATCTGCAAGAACTTCATTACGCAACTTTTGATTTCCTGATCGGGAGAATATTCTGTACATGATCATCATGGCCTCAGAATTTCCCTTATTGGCCAAGGGCTTCAGAATCTCCAGGGCAATTTCTTCATCAGCATACGACAAGGCCTGTCGTGCTTTGAGAATAAGTTGTGCGTCTGCCTCTGCTGCACATATTGACGGCACCATGCAGCAGTTCAAAGCTGTTACAAAACTCAAAAAAATAAATTTTTTGCTGATAAAGAAATTTTGGATTCGCACTACAATCCTCTGGCAATAAAAATATGGTGGGCAGTCTTTTCTATAACGAAAACGACATATGAATTTTGTGTAGAACAAAGATGCAAACTCGCATTGAGCGAACATATTAACTCAACAAGACCCTGCTGGTTATATCCCCTGAATTTACACCTGATGCAATGCATGTCCTGAAATCCAAGTCTGAGTAGAATAGGTCGCGTCGCAGGTCGTTCTTAGCCAGGTACTTCGCATAAGCCTGACAGAAAGCAATAGTTTTCGCTTGTTGCCTCTGTTCACGAATAGCCCGAGCCGCGCGTGATAATATTCCCCTTACTTGTTCAGCCAGGAGTAAATATGCGCGTCATCCAATTACCTGCTTTTTCAAATTTATTTGCAGCTTCATTTTCATCTCTGCTTATAATCAGTTTCAGCACACTGATCACGGCTTGCATGCATGTCGATATCACAGACAAACAATACATACGCCCTGACAGTGCGACTGGCTATAAGCTCAAGCAAAAATTGACGCAGGACGATATACAAAAAATCAATCCGTCGGTGCAGCTCAGGGATGAAACTGTCATCGCCACCGACCAGACCAAACTGGAAGGTTTGGCATTCCAGCAAAATGCCAGCAAAGTCACGGTGCTGTATTTTGGTGGCAATCTCTCGCATGTAGAAGACTCGCTGCCCTTCATGTTGAAGACCATAGGCAGTTGCAATGTCAATCTGGTGAGTTTTGATTATCGTGGCTATGGCCGCACGGCTGGTGTGCCTGACATTAACAATATGCAGGAAGATGCCTTGAAAATTTATGATGCCATGCGCGCAAAAACCACCGGCAAGCTGGTGGTGCATGGGCATTCCATGGGGAGTTTTGCCACTGGCTTTATTGCTGAAAAACGTCAGCCCGACGGCATCATCCTGGAAACCACGGCCAGCAATGTCAGGGACATGGTGGCGCTGTCCACGCCCTGGTATGCCAAGCCTTTTGTCAGCGTCAATATCCAGGATAGTTTGCAGCAGGTGGACAACATCAGGGCGATGTCAAACTACCATGGCCCGGCATTGGTGCTGACGGCAGAAAAAGATAAGCAAACCCCGGCAGAACTTGGGCAGAAAGTCTATGAAGCGATTCCATCCAAAGCCAAACGCCAGTTGTTCATCAAGGATGCCGGACACAGCGGCTTGCTGAGACGTGAAGATGTCCAAAAAGCGTATTGCGAATACATACAGCAAGTCAGTTTATAGGGAACTAAGCTTTATTTCAGATTCGCCAGATACATGGCGAGCGCCTGTATTTCTGCCTCTTTCAAACCTGCGGTACTGGCGCTCATGGGTTCGTAGATACGTTCGCCTGTCCGGTCGCGATAACGTTTGATGCTTGTTTTCAGGTAGTCAATTTGCTGGCCTGCCAGTCTGGGTGTGCTCTCATTACCTTGAGCATGCCCGGCATGGCATACGGCACAACGGGCGGTGTATAGTGCCTGCCCTGTCAGTGATGTTTCCTTGCCTGCCGGTTCTACTGTTTTGCTGGCATAAAAGAGCGCGACATTGATGCGCTCTTCTTCTGTCAACAGCTTCATCAAGCCTTCCATGAATTTTTCTTGCCGCTGGCCGCGGGAAAATTTATCTATTTGCGTCAGCAAGTAACTGGAGTTTTGCCCAGCCAGATTCGGCACATCGCCCTTGACGCTGCTGCCATTGACGCCATGACAGACATCACAGAAGAAAGTGACTTTCTTGGCGGCGGTGATGGAGGCACTGGTAGCGGCATTATCTGCCAACACCTTTTTCATACGTCCGTCCAAAGGCGAAACCTGGGCCTGGCTCTGGGATGCCATGCCAAGCAGGGAGGCCACAAGAACCAGGTACATGCCAAAACGGGTGGGTAACACCATCATTGCCTCCGGGGACATAAGGTCAGCGCGGGCGGTGCCTGAACAGGCGAGCGCAATGCAAATATTCTATAAGTCTGTTTGTGTAAGAAAAGACAAATGCATGTGAAATTGATTTACATCAATGGCCGGAGATGTTGGTTTTGCAGAGCAAATTATCAATAAAACGACGATAATTTCGCAATTTCTCTCGTGAATTGTCGAGAAACCGCAAGGGAAGTAGGGGATTCGGGGTATAATCCTATTGCAAAAGAATTCTCATCTTCTGATAAATCGCAGTATTTCTGACGAAGTGTTTCTTATATTAGCGCTGAGTAGCGTTCTGGTAACACGCTGCTACAGACTTGCTTTACCTTGCACTAATTACTGGCCTTTAGCATATTCTTCTGGTTGGTATCCAAGCACTGTGTTGATGTGATGGCAAAGCCATCTGTGCACAGCCTCTTTCAACACTCACACTCTTTTCGTCTTACCGTATCAGGCGATCAACAGTGAGTTCACCGTAATCCCTTGCAGATGATTATGTGATCGTCTGCCATCAGTGGCGCAGTCTGTGTACAGTGTCACGCCCTACTATAAAGATGAAAAAACCATGGCAAAAGAAGAACTGTTGGAAATGAGTGGTCAAGTTGAAGAAGTGCTGCCCGATTCACGTTTTCGTGTGAATCTGGAAAACGGTCACAAACTGATCGCTTACACGTCCGGCAAAATGCGTCAGCATCATATACGCATACTCGCCGGTGACAAGGTGACGCTGGAGTTGTCGCCTTATGATTTGAGCAAGGGCAGAATTACTTTCCGCCATATTGAAACACGTGGGCCATCTGGTGGTGGTCAACAGCGTCGCCGTTACTGATCATTGCTGACTTAGCAAATAGAGCAGATGTGAAATTTATGGGGCATTGGCCCCATATTTTTTTCTTACTCCTGATTTATTCTATCGCACGCATTTCATCTATCAAACTGGCGCTGTACCCAGTTGCGCACACCATCCAGGCTGCGAAACTCTGCCACTGACCGACAGGCAATCCGGGGATGCCGGACTTGCAGCATGTTCGACAAAGCCGAACCTGGCCCTAGTTCCAATACACACCGAATTCCATTTTCTGCCAATGCATCCATACAGGCATGCCAGTGTATGGTCTGCGTCATTTGTGCCAGCAAGCTGCTGCGTATGTTGGCAGGCTGGCTGATTTTTTCGGCATTGATGCCTGCCAGTACAGGAATATCTGTTGTGCACACTGGCGTGTCATCAAGCAGCTGGGCAAAGCCAGGTGCAGCAGCTTGCATCAAGGGTGTATGTGAAGCGATATGTACGGCGACTTCTGTACAGGTAATATCATGTCCTGGCAGGCTGGCCAGTTTTGGTATTGCAGCACTCATCTTGCTTGCCAGGCCAGCGAGAATGACTTTGTTGTCAGCGTTGATGATGGCGACATGCAAATCATGACCGACGGTGAATCGCTGGAGATCAGCAAGGACAGCACCAGACACTGCCAGCATGCGCTGCGGCATGTGCACACATGCCTGCATCAGGGCAGCGCGGGCAGTGGCGACGTGCATTGCAGCTTGCACTTCTATGCTGCCACTGACAGCGTGTGCGGCGATCTCGCCTATGCTGTATCCGGCAATCAAGTCTGGTGTGGGTATATCATCCCGCAGTGCCAGCCAGTTGGCCAGCGTCGCTGCAATAATCAAAGGCTGGGCATAGCGATTTTCAAACAGAAGATCAGGCGATGAAAGTGCATCTGCCAGCGTATGTTGCTCTATGCTTTGCCTCAACGCCTCTTGCACGAAACTGGCAGCTTGCCCGTGCTGATTTGCCAGCGCAAACATGTGCGCAGATTGTGCACCCTGCCCTGGACAAAGCAGGGCAAATTTATTCATGATTTCCCGTTGTAGAAAATTCCTTGATGCAGCAATGTACAAAGCAAGTGGCTGCCAGCAGGTCTGCTGCGCCGCCTGGGGACAAGCTGCGTGCGATAAATTGTTGATGACAGTTTTCAGCCATGCTCAACCATTGCTGATGAGCAGTGCCGCCCTGCTTCATAAACTGCTGTGCCGCATCCCTGGCATAGGTGATGCCTGCTACACCACCACGGTGATACAGATTGGTGTCACTGATATGTGCCATCAGCGTAAAGAAACTATCAACCTGCGCCTGATACAGGCTGCGGCCTTCACGCAAACTTTGTTCAAGACGTGGCAGAGCCAGTTCAAAGACAGATGGGAAACCCAGCGCTGCCTCTTCCCGAGCACCACTGGCGGCATATTGTCTTGCTGCCTGCAAGCCATTACTCAGGTCTTGCGCATCTGCTGGGGTGCTATGTGCAAGCAGTGCCAGGCCCCATTGCGAGGCTATAGCTAGCCGCAAATTTGCAGCATTCAATGCCTGCCCATGCGAAATACAATAGCCTACCGCAGCACTCAACATACCCACAGCAAAGATGGCACCACGATGTGTATTGATGCCTCTGCTCGCAGTTAACATGCGCTTTTCTGCTGCCATGCCTAGTTGTTTTAATACATGGAAGCCAGCGTCATTTGCACCTGCATTGGCAATGTCTCTGAAGTAATGACGCAATGAAAACAGGCTGCGCATGAAGCAGGCTGCATCCATATCATCATGGCTGCCATTGTCGCGCAAGGATACCAGGCCAGGCTTGGGATACAAGACCAGCTCGGCATGCAGGCTGCGCACTGCCAGTCGGGCAATTTGCTGCGCTCTCTGTTTTTGGTGGTGTGGATGGGGGACGGTTCGTGGCTGAGGCAGGCACAAATCAGTTATCCCTTGTGGACTGTAACAGTTGAAAACAGAGTGCCTTACGCTTGCGCGAGGATCATGGCTGCGTTGCAAATGCTCGCGATGGTCCACTAGCATGGCAATTCACCCTCCGGCAAAAGATCAAGCAGGCTTTGCCTGGTGCGCAGGCTGACGCCATGCATGTCTTTGACCATCACACGCTGCTGGTTAAAGTCTTGCCCTGCATGGGCAGCTTGTATCCATTCTTTCCAGGCAACTGCCGCCTCACCGGGGAACACAATTTCGCCATCGATGGGCAAGGTTTGCTGCTCATGCAGCAAAGCCAGGCCTGCGCGTAGCTGAGCCTGTTGATAAGGGCGGAACAGGATGTCGATATCTGAAGTCGCGTTCAGGTAATCTTGCCCGGTTAAAAATTGCATGGCAACAGATCCATACACGCGCAGTTTGATACCCGCCATCAATGCGTGCTGGTGCAGGCTTTGTAAACCTGCCTGCCATGCAGGCGGAACGACGGCAACGACAGTATGCAAGGACAAGGCAGACTGATGGAGAGCGATATGCTCTGCCTTCACCCTGGCGGCAAAGCGCAGCTTGTTGCCAGCGACAGGTGGCAGTGGAAAACCTATGCACACCTCATCTTCTGCAGCATCAGGCTGACGGCGTGTGACTACGGCTGGCCATTCTTCTTGCTGCCATTGCCTGAGCAATTCGGGCGCCGTGGACGTGCACAAGATTCCCGCCCAGGCTTCTTCAGAAAGCCAGACCAGATCATGTCTTTGATATTGCACGATACTCTCCATGCCTTACTCTACTTGCGCTGTTTGCGCCGCTTGTAACATCACCGCATCTATCACTTGCTGCGACTTGCGGCGGCCACCGCGTTGCTGGCCAAGTTCACTGCGCTGGTCGCGGGCATCGGCCTGCAACAGGGCATCACGCAAGCACTGCGCGAGATCACCATCCCATATTGCCTGCACTCCGCCCATGCGTTCATAGTTTTTGGGGCCGGGCGCGAATACGGGATTATGCAATGCCAGTGCAGTCAGCTTTTCTTCTGCCACCTTGGTGATGCGTGCCATGGCGGGCAAGCCCATAACGCGTATGGTCGCGCCTGGCAAGGCATAACAGGCATCAGCCATCATGCCGCTGGTGACGAAGCCGCCAGATAGTGCCTGATCATATACCAGGGCGATGATCTTGTGGCCAGACTGTCTGGCCAGTTCCAGACATTTACCCAGATGCGCCATATAGCTGTTAATGCCCAGCATTTCATCACGGTGACGCAGGCGCTGGCCCTGGGTATCTACCAATAATAGTATCGGCCTTTGCGGATAATCACGCACTGTCGCCAGCACTGCCCTGGCTTGTGCCAGCGCTATCTCCACGCCTATGGGTGTATGGCTGCTGGTGCCAATGACACTGATGCCTTGTCCATCCAGGATCGCAGTGCCAGAGATGAAATCATCAACGATAGTGACCTCATGGCCGTGGGGAAATAATTGCGCCAGCAATTGTCGACTATCCATGTTGGCGCTCCGTCTGCCTGATGCTGGCTGTCAGTTGCAAGAAGGCCTGGGTATCCAGCATGGCAATATCTTCTGGATGTTCTACACCCATCGCGGCCCAGATATCCATGGGGTCGGTCTTGTTGCCAAAATCTTGCAGGCGCGCTGTCAGCATTTCTTGCTCTGCTTCCAGCGCTGCAAGGCTTAGGGCGACTTCGCTTTGTATGCTGTCCTGCATGCCTTGCACTATGGCTGCCTTGAATGCGGCATCATCATCTGCCACCAGCATCTGGCAATCACCGAGCAGGTAGCGATGTTTGCCGCCCGTGGTACGCCACACCAGCGCACGGTCACGCGAATCAAATTCTTCTACGCCGTTAGCGGTCTCTATGACTTCAGGGCCTGACATGGCGAGGCGCGCTTCTTCTGACATGATGATGACATTCGCGCAGCGCGAAACGATGCCCATGCCACCAAAGCAGCCATTACTGCCGCCGATGACGACGATGACAGGTATGCCAGCAGCACGCACGGCCAGCAAGGCGCGCATGACTTCAGACACGGCAATCAAGCCAGCATTGGCTTCATGCAGGCGCACACCGCCTGACTCTGCCAGCAGCACCAGTGCCTGCGGCTTGTGGATGACGGCAGCCCGCATCAGGCCCACCAGCTTCGCGCCATGCACCTCACCGACTGCGCCGCCCATGAAGCCGCCTTCCTGCGCAGCGACATAGACTTGCTTGCCATCGATAGTGCCACGACCGATGATGACGCCATCATCAAACGAGACCGGTGCATTCAGTTGCGGCAGATGCGGGCTGGTCCATTCTTTTGCGGGTGGCAGAAATTCTGTGAAATCGCTGATCAGCGCGGCCACTCTTTGCCTGGCGGTTGCTTCCAGATAGCTGCTCATTTGGCTTGCTCCAGACAGGCTACTATCGCCTGATCCATGCGCAGACTGACAACAGCGGGTGTAGCGCCCATGTCGTTGATGGCGATGTGGCAATCTGCCAGTTGCCAGCGCTGGTTAAAGTCATTCATGACTGCTTGCCAGATCACGCCAAAACCGACTGCGGCTGTGTTGACTTCTATTTCGCAGGCCGATTGCAAATCCAGCGACTGTACCAGTACTTCAAGATTGCCTGAACTGACCACGCCAACCAGTTGCGCCGCAGAGCCCAGCTTACGCTGTCCTTGCTCAAAACGGTATACCAAAGTTTCCATGATGAAGATCCTTACCAGTTCCTGAAACGCTTGGGCGGCTGATATAAACCGCCGGACGCGCGTACTAGGTCTTTCATATTTTTTGCGGCCAGCAAATCACGCGTAGCCATGCGCTTGTCTATGCCCATGTCTTCTGCGCGTTTGATGATGCCACGGTCGCGCAGGTTTTCTACCATGCGTTTGTCACGCGCCAGCCCTACTGGCGTATAGCCAGCCACGCCACGTATGGCTTGTTCGCGTTCTTCTTCGCTGCGGCACAAGAGCAGGTTGGCGATGCCTTCTTCCGTCAGGATATGGGTCACGTCATCACCATAGATCATCACTGGTGGCATCGCCATATTCGCCTGTTCTGCCAGTTGCCAGGCATCGAGTTTTTCTACAAAGGCGGGTTGCATATGTTCACGGAAAGTCTCTACCATCTGCACCACCAGTTTTTGCCCGCGCGGTATCTGATTGCTGCCTGCGCGTGCTTCTCGGCCCGCCTTTAACCATGCCGGGCTGGCATGGCGACGGCCGCGTGCATCTGCCCCCATATTCGGTGCGCCACCAAAACCGGCGATACGGCCCAGGGTGGCTGTCGATGAATTACCCTGCAAATCAATTTGCAGGGTGGACCCTATGAACATGTCGCAGGCATAGTGCCCTGCAGCTTGTGATAACGCACGGTTGCTGCGCATGGAGCCATCGGCACCAACAAAAAAGATATCGGGGCGGGCGCGGATATAGTCTTCCATGCCCAGTTCAGAACCGAAGGAATGCACCGATTCGACAAAGCCTGCTTCGATTGCAGGTATGAGTGCCGGGTGCGGGTTCAATGCCCAGTGGCTGGCGATCTTGCCTTTCAGACCCAGCGATGCTGCATAGGTAGGCAAGAGCAATTCTATGGCGGCGGTATCAAAGCCTATGCCATGGTTGAGGCGCTTGACTTCATATTCGGCATAGATGCCCTTGATGGCCATCATCGCCATCAAGACCTGTATCTCGGATATCAAAGCCGGGTCACGGGTGAACAAGGGTTCTATGTAATGCGGTGTCGGTGCCTGCACCACAAAATCTACCCAGCCTGCGGGGATATCGACACGCGGCAAGACATCGACAATTTCATTGACCTGGGCAATCACAATACCGGATTTGAAAGCCGTGGCTTCAACTATCGTCGGCGTGTCTTCGGTATTGGGGCCAGTATATAAATTGCCTGCCCGGTCAGCAGACTGTGCAGCTACCAGGGCCACGCGTGGTGTCAGGTCAACAAAATAACGCGCATACAATTCCAGGTAGGTATGGATGGCACCGATATTCAATTTGCCCGCAGAAACCAGCTTGGCCAGCCTGGCTGCCTGCGGGCCGCTAAAAGAAAAATCCAGTTTGCTGGCGATGCCTTTATCAAATACATCCAGGTGTTCAGGCAAGGCCAGCACGGATTGCAACATGTGCAAATCATGCACACGCGCAGCATCCAGTCTGGTCAGTGCCTTGGCCAGAAAGTCTGCCTGCTTTTGATTATTCCCTTCCAGGCAAACCCGGTCGCCTGTTTCCAGTACCGCATGCAGGCAGTCGCCTATGCGCTGCAGTGGAAATAGTTTGCCCTGCAAATCATTGCCCAGCACTTCCGCAGCCCTTTGCAGGCGCTGCTGACGGTTCGCTTGCAGAGTATTCCAGCGCCCGGCTGCGGTCATTGTTTTCTCCATTTATCTGTCATTGCACACAAACATCCCCATGTATTGTGGTCATGGCTTGCGCTGGTTATCCGCCTTTTGTGTATCAAAGAAATAAGTCATGCGCTTGCGTGGGCTCAGGTACTCGTACACTTCGGGAGTCAGTTGGCCGGGCTTGAGGCTGGCGGTGATGTCGAGTATGGGTTCATGTATCAGGTCGAGGATAATGGCCTCGGATTTAGGTACACTGGGGTCATAAATCAATACGCTGGGGCGCAGGGGTTTGCCCGAATTGACCCCCACTACCATGCCCAGGGTGCCGTCACTGAGTTTGACGATAGTGCCAGGCGGATAGACGCCCATGCAGCGTATGAACAAGTTCAGGGCTGGTGCATCGAATTGCTTGCGCTGATGGGCAAACATATACGACATGGCTTCATAGGGGCTGAGTGAATCGGCAGGATTGGGGCGATTGCACAAATTGTCATAGGTATTGGTAATGGCGACTACGCGTGCCAGCGGCGAAATACGCTCCGCTTTCAGCTGTTGTGGGTAACCACTGCCATCTGCCATTTCGTGATGTTGGGCGATGATCTCAGTCACGCCCTTGGGCAAGTTCAATTTTTCTGCTATCTGCTGGCCATAGTGGCTATGCATCTGCATGAGATTTTGCTCAGCCTTGGTTAGTGCAAAGGTCTTGTTGACGATGCGATCAGGAATTTCTACCTTGCCTATGTCGTGGAACATACAGCCCATGCCCAGTTGCCTGATGTCTTCTGCTGGGAAAGATAATTCTTTTGCCAGCATCATGGTCAGTACAGCGACATTCAGCGAATGATAATAAGCTTCTTCCCCGACGATCTTGTCGTTCATGAGATGAATGGCGATGTCTTTATCGACCAGCAAGGAATCCAGCATTTGCTGCACCAGTTGCTCTGCTTCGCGCACAGATTCTTGCGGGCGCGAAAATAAATTCTTGGTAATATTCTTGAGCGTATTGGCAGCCTTGAGCAATTGCTTTTCACATTGGGCTATGGCATCACGTTCCTTGACCAGACGATCAATGCGCGCTTTTTTCTCTGCGATCAGGGCCAGTTCTTCGGGACTGTGCTGAATGACAGGTTCAGGTTCCACGGCGCCTGCAGTTTTTGGTTGCGGCGGCAATGGACGGTTATCGGATTTGGCCGGGCTGACCCTGATGGTTTTCAATCCCAATTGCCTTATGGCATTAATCTCTTCCTGGTTCTTGATCTTGAAACTATTGAGGGCAAAGGAATGTTCCAGCCAAGAAATATCCAGATGCACATATAAACCTATGCATAATTGTTCAACTGGAACATCAACGGTAATGGGGGCTGCGCACATGTAATCACTTTAAAGCGGAATTGAGCTCATTGTAGCAAATTGCTGATTTTGTCCATTTTCCAACAAAAGCCCTGGTCAATGTTGACAAGTTTGCGCGGGCTGCCTGAATATGACTGACACGCACATCTTGCTTTCGGCATAACAACAATACAACGACATTCCAGGATAAATCACATGACACGCCCACTTGCCAGTTACAAGTATTACGACTTTGTCATGGCAGCCTTCGTCACCGTCTTGTTGTGCTCTAACCTGATCGGGGCTGCCAAGGCTGCGCAGGTAACGCTGCCTTTGTTGGGGACAGTTACTTTTGGTGCTGGGGTGCTGTTTTTTCCTGTGTCTTATATTTTTGGCGATATCCTGACCGAAGTTTATGGCTATGGCCGTGACCGCCGCGTGATCTGGGCAGGCTTTGGTGCGGTGTTGTTTGCAGCGCTCATGTCCATCGTCGTACTTGCTCTGACACCGGCAGCCGACCCATTTAATACTGAATACCAGACGCACCTGAATGCGGTGTTTGGCAATACCCCGAGAATCATACTGGGTTCGGTCACTGCATTTTGGTGTGGCAGCTTTGTTAATAGCTATGTACTGGCCAAGATGAAAGTGGCGATGCAGGGCAAACGTCTGTGGATGCGCACCATAGGTTCAACCATTTGCGGTGAATTTGTTGATTCCAGCCTGTTTTATGTGATTGCTTTTTATGGAGTCTGGTCAGACAGCCAGTTAATCACCGTCATGGTCGCTCAATATATTTTGAAGACCAGTTGGGAAATCGTGATGACACCAGTTACCTATAAAGTAGTAGCTTTTCTGAAACGCAAAGAGAACGAAGACTACTATGACAAAGATACTAATTTTACACCTTTTCAGCTAAGGGTCTGAATAGTCACAAACATTTCACATGAGAAATTTAATTGTGTATTTAGTAAAAGCCGGCAAGATTGCCAGCTAAAGTTTCAGGCAATCTGGTCGTTCTAAGTGCGAACAGCCTTATTTCCAGCACTTATGCCATGTTTCCCTTAAAAGTATTCCGCATCTTTGAGCAAGCCGCCGAAACGCCGCATGCTACCAGCCAGTATCGCCGCCCTGCCGCTCATGCTCAAGCACAGGATGGCAAGTCCGTCAGCGAAGAACTGACCTGGCCAGAAGTTGAACGCCGTCAATCAGACAAGCGGCACAGTGCTGACCGCCGCGAAAAACAGCAAGCCATTTTGCTCAATACCCGTAAATTGCAAGGCAGGCGCAAAGACCCGGGACGTCGATTAAGCGACAAACTGGCGTCACCAAACTCGCGCATCCATTTTTCGATCGAGGGTTAGCCCCGCACTTTTTCAGTTGCCTGCTCTTGCACCCAGCTTGCGCATCATGGTTTCCATCAAGCACCATTTGGTAAAACCACTCTGTAACAGGTTACCCCCCACAAACGCAGTAAAGGCCAGCCACCACTGATTAAGAAACAGCGGGCTGCCTGGGATCCCCAGCGCCAGACTTAACAGGATAAAGCAACCTGCAACGATTCGTACGATTTGCCAGCTAGTCATGATGAAACTCCTTGTTGAAAATCAGGGTGGCTTTTATATGCGCTGTAATACAGCAGTGGTATCACCACCAGGGTAAGCACGGTGGAGACAAAAATACCGAAGATCAGCGAGATCGCCAGTCCATTGAAAATGGGGTCATCGAGAATGAAGAAGGCACCCAGCATGGCAGCAAAACCGGTCAAGGCAATCGGCTGTGCGCGTGTGATAGCCGAGCTGACTATCGCATCCTTGAACACCATGCCCGCAGCTACCTGCACATGGATAAAGTCCACCAGCAAGATCGAGTTCCTGACGATGATACCTGCCAGTGCGATCATGCCTATCATGCTGGTGGCAGTATATTGCGCGCCTAACAAGGCATGGCCAGGCATGACACCGATGATGGTCAGAGGTATCGGTGCCATGATGATCAAGGGTGTCAGGTAAGAACCAAATTGCGCCACCACCAGCAGATAAATCAGAATCAGGCCCACGCCATAGGCAGCACCCATGTCGCGGAAAGTTTCATAGGTAATCTTCCATTCGCCATCCCATTTCAGGCTGAAACCGCGATACGGATCAGACGGTGTATGAATGAAAAATTCATTCAGCTTGCCGCCATCAGGTGCGATGATTTTTGCAATCTCACTACGCATGGCGAACATGCCGTAGAGCGGGCTGTCTATCGCACCCGCCATGTCAGCAACGACATAATTGACTGCCAGACCATCCTTGTGAAACACAGGTTGTTCGCGCAGTGTGTCAGAGATGTTGACCAGCTCACGCACAGGCACCAGTCGGCCCTGGGCTGACCTGACACTCAGGCTCAGCAAGCTATCCAGATTGCCTTGTTCAGTTACCGGCAATTGCAATTGTATGGCCGTCGCAAATTTGCTTTCATCATGCAGATAGCTAGCCGTGTCGCCATGCAAACCGGCACGTAGCGTCGTCACTATGGTGGACTGGCTGACGCCCAGTGCTGCTGCCTTGCGCTGGTCTATCAGCAAGACTTTGCGAGGAGCATTGACTATACTGCTGTCATCAATATCCACCACACCCGCAGCCTTGTTGAACACCGCACGAACGGCTTTGGCGACTTGCTGCCTGCCATCATCGGTTGGCCCATAAATTTCAGCCACGATGGCTGCCATCACTGGCGGGCCGGGCGGCACTTCCACCACTTTGACATTGGCAGCATAGCGCTTGCCGATTTCCTGCAAGGCTGGCCGCAAGCGGCTGGCGATGGCATGGCTTTGTTCGCTGCGATGCTGCTTGTCCACCAGATTGACTTGCAGGTCACCGACATCACCACCAGAACGCAAATAATACTGACGTACCAGGCCATTGAAATTGATAGGTGCGGCCGTGCCTGCATATGCCTGGTAATCCGCCACTTCCGGCACCCTGGATAGATAGGCACCCAGCTCGCGCAATACTGCCGCGGTTTTCTCCACCGGAGTACCAGCAGGCATATCGACGACCACCTGGAATTCTGACTTGTTATCAAACGGCAGCATCTTCAATTGCACCCAACCCAGCACAGGTAAAAGTACCGACATGGCGATCAGCGCAAATATCGCCAGTGTCAGCTTCCAGCCATTCTTGCGGCCCTTGCGATCATCAAGGAAGGGACGAAAAATCCTGGTAAATATACTGCCCAGTTTTTTCTGCAATTTGCTCTCATGCACACCACCACCATGCTTCATCCAGATGCGCGCCAGCCAGGGCGTGACGATGAAGGCAATTGCCAGCGACAACAGCATACCCATGCTGGCATTGATGGGAATGGGGCTCATATACGGCCCCATGAGGCCACTGACAAAGGCCATGGGCAACAGGGCCGCGATCACGGTCAATGTCGCCAGGATAGTGGGGCCACCGACTTCATCGACCGCAGCGGGTATGATTTCTGCCAGTGATTTATGCGGGAAGAGTGCCTGATGCCGGTGTATGTTTTCGACGACGACGATGGCATCATCGACCAGGATACCGATGGAAAAAATCAGGGCGAATAGCGATACCCGGTTCAGGGTAAAGCCCCAGGCCCAGGATGCAAACAGGGTTACGGTCAAGGTCAGTATCACGGCCGTACCGACGATCGCTGCTTCGCGCCGCCCCAGTGCAATGAAGACGAGTGCCACTACGGATGCGGTGGCAAACAATAATTTCTGTATAAGTTTCTTTGCCTTATCGTCGGCAGTCTGGCCATAGTTGCGTGTCATGCTGACTTCAACGCCCTCGGGTATCAAGGTATTGCGCAACTCAGCTACACGCTGTTGGATGGCATCCGCAACAGCGACTGCATTTTGTCCTGGCTGCTTACTGATGGCGATGGTGACGGCTGGATATTCAGCGGCATCCTTACCTGTCTGACCATGCCAGACGTAACTGCTGGCTGGTAATGCCCCATCGACTACTTTGGCAACATCACTCATGAAAATGGGCTTGCCTGCCTTGACACCAACCACCACTTCAGACACAGCACCTGCATCCTGCAAAAATGGCCCGGCATCAATGGCGATGCTGCGATTGGCACGGGTCAACTCACCAACTGGCAAACCCAGATTGACGGCTTGCAGACTGTTTTGCAAATCGGTGACGGTCAAGCCATTCGCCGCGAGCTTTGCAGGATCAAGTTCAATATTGATAGCGCGTCCTGGGCCACCTGTGGTACTGATTTCGCGCGTACCTTTTACCCGTTTAAGTTCGGCTTCCATGCTGTGGGCCACGCGTTCGAGATCATAGGCTGCGGTCTGCGGATTCTTGCTCCACAATGCCAGCGCGACTATCGGTACGTCATCAATGCCTTTGGGTTTGACGATGGCTTCCAGTGTGCCCAGCTTGGCGGGCAGCCAGTCACGATTGCTGTGAACAACATCATACAAACGCACCAGTGCTTCCGTGCGTGGCACGCCAACTTCAAATTGCACCGTCATGATGGCAATGCCTGGCCGCGACACCGACATCACGTGCTCGACATTGGCGATTTGCCCCAAGACTTGCTCAGCCGGTATCGCGACTTGCTGTTCTACCTGTTTGACTGAGGCACCGGGAAAAGGAATCAATACATTCGCCATCGTCACATTGATTTGTGGCTCTTCTTCGCGTGGTGTAACGATGACGGCAAACACGCCAAGTAAAAATGCCACCAGGGCCAGCAAGGGCGTTATTTGTGCCGTTTGAAAATATTGTGCGATGCGGCCAGAGTATCCCAATTGTGTAGACATAAGATATCCTTAGCGCGATTGCGCAGCGGAGAGCGGATTGACAAGCACTTTTTCACCTGCCGAGACTCCAGCCAGCACTTCCTGCTCACTGCCAGAGACAGGACCTGGCTTGATCTGTCTGAGCATGGGCTTGCCCTGAGGGTTGACGACATACACGGCGTACAATTCCGCTCGGCGGATCACTGCTTTGGCAGGTACATACAAGCGCACATTGTCATCTTTACCCAAAGCTTTCGCCGGGAATTGCAAACGTGCGAACATACCAGGTGCCAGTCCGCTAACTGACGGCAAAGCCAGGCGTAATTGCACAGTATGCGTACTGGCATCCGTCACTGGCAGGACGATGAATTTATCTACCTTGATGAGGCGCTGCGCCGTTGGCAAAGCTGGTATCTCTACGGTAATTGCCTGATCATGCGCAAGTCTGGCAAGCTGGGCTTCTGGCAACGTTGTCGTCACACGCAAGGCACTGGGGTCGAACACTACCATCAATGCTTTTCCTGGCGTCACCATATCCCCCTGACTGACATAAACGTCCGCGATACGGCCTGAGTAAGGTGCAGTGAGGTTATAAAAACCTGATTGTGTTTGCACGGCGCCAGCCTGGGCAATGAGAGAATTGGCATCTGCTGTTGCAGATTTGAACTGTGCTTCTGCCCGATCAAGTTGCGCCTGGCTGATGTACTGGCGAGAAAACAGTTGCTTCTGCCTTTCATAATCCTTGCTTGCCACTTGCAGGCTGGCGCGTGCTGCCTCAACCTGTGCCTGGCTTGCGCGAGCCTGCTGGTTGGCGGCGCGGCCATCCAGGCGCGTCAGTACTTGTCCAGCCTGTATGTTATCCCCAGCTTTGGCTGGCAAATCGGTAATGGCACCCGAGACCTGAGCCGCGATCACTGTTTGCCGGACTGCTTCAACTACACCATCAGTTGTAATACTGCTGGAAGCAAGACTGGACCTGACCTCAGCTACCTCAAGACCGGCAGCCGCAACTTGCGATGCGAACAACACAGCAAACAAAGCAAACATTTGCCTCATTATCAATTTAATTGATGGTGCGCAGGGTCTGGAAGTCATGTACTTAGCCTCGATTAAGAAATGGCACTTCAGAGAAAATCGTTTGCATGAGCCACGAACATATAATATTCTTATTTGCGCAATTACGCAAATAGTAAATTAAGCGTGCGAAATATTCTCTACTCAGGGTATGATAGAAATATTCCCAATACTCACTTGCATTCCTATGGATGGATTGTCTGATCAGGCGCTGATACAGGTCGCCCATTATTTTTCAGCACTGGCTGAACCTACCCGCTTGCGTATCCTGAACTGCCTGCGCGAAAAAGAACATAATGTCGGTGAACTGGCTGAACGTTGCGCCTGCTCGCAAGCCAATGTCTCGCGCCATCTGTCTACCCTGGCCAAACACGGCCTTGTGGCACGCGAAGGGCGAGGCACTTCGGTTTATTACCATATCGCTGATGAGTCGATTTACGCCCTGTGCGACCTGGTATGTGGCAACGTGGCACGCCAGTTTGAATCACAAGCGGCCTTATTGAATGGCAAGCACAGCGCTTAGAACTCATTTCATAAATAGGATGAGTGCGAACAAGGCGATTTGGGATGCAGTGCAAGGCGCGCCCCGCTGCTAAGGCTGTTGCCTTAGCGAGGGGCACAACGCTGCAATGCGCCCAAATCGCCAGTTCCCGAAGGGTTTGCCTCGTAACGTGCGCTGGACTGCGTTGGACTCGTTATCAATAGCACCGCTATTGACTGCCTCGTCCGCCTTGCCAGCCCACGTTACGAGGCAAACGCATCTCACCCTACTTATGAAATGAGTTCTAATTAAAAGAACGGTATACCAGGCTGGCTGCAACACACGCCAGCAAAACAATAAAGATCATCTGTACTTTTTGAGGTGGCAGGCGCAAGGCGATGCGCCTGGCCAGCAACATGCCTGCTATCGTGGTGGCCACAAACATGGCTGACAGCATCACTGGCAAATGCACGCCACTCAGCAATGCTGATCCAACTCCCATGGAACCAACGATGCTAACAACCAGCAGCGAAGTAGCGACCGCTACATGCATACTGGCATTGGTGTAATGCCTGAGCATGGGGACGATGACAAAACCGCCGCCCACACCCAGCAAGCCCGTCATGAAGCCAGACATCGCACCTATACCGGCGATGACTGCCCCGGTTTTAAAAGTCCAGTCAAAACGGCCTGTGCTGCTATTGATACGTGCCATGGCAGCACGCTTGTCATCATCACAGTCAGGTGAGCGCAGTTGCATGATCAGGCGCACCGCCACCACAGCCAGGATGGCCGCAAACACCAGCATCAGCCATTGCTGCGACATGCGCTGGGCAACTTGCACGCCCAGCAGGGTCGGCAGGCTACCCGCCACCGCCATCAGGATGGCAGCGCGGTAACGTACCAGCTTGCGTACCAGGCCTTCAATCGCGCCTATCATGGCGGCACTGCTGACGGCCAGCAAAGCGATGGGCATGGCTTGTTGCATGCTGATGCCTTGCGTATACAGCAGAGCAGGTACAGCCAGTATGCCGCCACCAGCCCCAGTCAGGCCCATCACCAGACCAACCATGGCACCAATGAGCGCCACCAGGAATTCTGCCGCTGATATGAACATGTCAGTATGGATAAAGAAAGATGCGCTAGTGTATTCCTTGATAGCATACGCGTCGAGACAGATTAGGCAAGTTAATACCACTCAAGCATGACAAATGTCAAAATGTGCAACAATTTTGCTATTATTCTGTAGAGCGCCTACTCGAGTCCATCATGAAACCTACAGTACAAAGTTACTTCGATACGCAAACCTGCACGGCTACCCATATCGTGTTTGATGCACCTGGAGGGCATGCGGCCGTGATCGATCCCGTACTGAATTATGAGCCAAAGTCAGGGCGAACAACGACCAGGTCTGCCGATCAGGTGCTGGAATTTCTTGCTGCCAATAGCTTGACATTGCAATGGCTACTGGAAACCCATGCGCATGCTGATCATCTCTCCGCTGCCAGGTATCTGCAAGAAAAAGCTGGCGGCCAAATCGCCATCGGTGAAAAAATCACTGAAGTACAAAAGGTGTTCAAAAGCCTGTTCAACCTGGACGCAGAGTTCCCAGTCGATGGCAGGCAGTTTGATGTCTTGTTTGTTGCAGATGCAACATTTTTCATCGGTGAGTTGCCAGCTCTGGCCTTGTATGTGCCTGGCCATACCCCGGCTGATATGGCATATGTGATCGGGGACTGCATCTTTGTCGGTGATACCCTGTTCATGCCTGATGTAGGCTCGGCACGCTGCGACTTTCCAGGTGGTGATGCCAGCCAGTTATATGGCTCGATACAAAAGCTCTTGTCCTTTCCGCCTGAGACCAGGCTATTTCTTTGCCACGACTACCCACCTGCCGGGCGTGAGGCTTGCACACACACCACGGTCGCCAGGCAAAAAGCAGAGAACATCCATGTGCGCGATGGTGTCAGCGAAGCCGACTTTGTTGCATTGCGCCAGAAGCGCGACAGCGGGCTGGAAATGCCCTATCTGCTGATACCCGCCATACAAGTCAATATCCGTGCAGGAGCCTTACCCGAACAAGAGGACAATGGCATACGCTATCTGAAGATACCATTGAACGCACTTTAACCCTGAGCAGGCCACGATCATGAGCAATAAAATCAAGCGTATAGCCATCAGCACCGGCGGCGGCGATGCGCCGGGTTTGAATGCTGTTATACGTTCAGTAGTATTGGCAGCCGAATTACGTGGCTGGGAATGCTATGGCATACGCGAAGGTTTCAATGGTATCTTGCTGCCTGAACGTTATCCTCACAATGGCGTGGTGCGCCTGACGGTAGACCAGGTACGCGGCATAGGGCATCTGGGCGGCACCATACTGGGTACCACCAATCATGGTAATCCGCTGCGCTTTGCCACCACCATGCCGGATGGCAGCATGCAGGAAACAGACCGCAGTGCTGACATCCACCGACACCTGAAGCAAATGGATATTGACGCCCTGGTCTGCATAGGTGGCGACGGCACGCTGACCATCGCCAATGCACTGCATCTGCAAGGCTTGCGTGTGGTGGGTGTGCCCAAGACGATAGACAATGATCTGGACAAAACCTTTACCACCTTTGGTTTTGATACTGCGGTCTCTTTCGCTACCGAATGTGTGGATCGCCTGCACAGCACGGCTGAAAGCCACCAGCGCATCATGGTGGTGGAGGTCATGGGACGTTATGCTGGCTGGATCGCCCTGCACTCTGGCATAGCGGCAAATGCGCATGCGATAGTCATACCTGAGATACCGTATGAGCTGGAGAAAATTGCGTCGATGATACGCAATCGTGATGCCAATGGCCGTCATTATTCCATCGTGCTAGCAGCCGAGGGGGCTCTGCCTGTTGGTGGCCAGCATCTGGTACAGGCAACGGCTGGCAGTGGCTATGTAGAAAGGCTGGGCGGCGTGGGAGAGCAATTGGCCCATGACCTGCAACTACTGACTGGCAAGGAGGCACGTGCTGTCGTGCTGGGCCATTTATTGCGTGGCGGCAGTCCAACTGCATTTGACCGTTTATCTGCCATGCGCTTTGGCGCGGCTGCCGTGCGTGCGCTGGATGAAGGGCATTCCGGCATCATGGTAGCGCTGGCTTTTCCGAATGTGAATTATGTAGCCCTGGAAGAAGTGGCAGGCCGCATGAAAGCCGTGCCTATGGATAGCGATACGCTACAAACTGGCAGGGATATAGGCATTTGCTTTGGAGACTGATGTTGCGAGAAACAAGTCAGTTGACGTACAGGCTATTCCTGACAAAATCTGCGAACTGGCCGGCTGGCAAAGGACGTGAGTAGTAATACCCCTGCACTTCATCACAATGATGTTCCCGCAAAAATTCTAGTTGCTCAGCCGTTTCCACGCCTTCGGCGATGGTCATCAGGCCCAGACTCTTGGCCATGCTGATGACGGCACTGACTATCGCGCGGTCTTCAGGGTCACTGTTAATATCTCGCACAAAACTCTGGTCTATCTTCAGCTTGTAGACCTTGAATTGCTTGAGATAACTGAGTGAAGAATAACCTGTACCAAAATCATCGATGGACATGCGTATGCCACGTTCGTGCAGGTTATTCATGACGGCAATCGCGCCTTGCGGATCATGCATGGCCACACCCTCAGTCAATTCCAGTTCCAGGCAGGCGGGCGGCATATCAGCTTCCTGCAGTATGCGGGTCACCAGCGCAGGCAAATCATAGTGGCGGAATTGCACCGCCGACAGGTTCACTGCAATCAGCAAATTCTGCAAGCCATCTTTCTGCCACTGCTTCCATTGCGCCACTGCGGTGCGCAAGACCCATTCACCTATGGGCAAGATCAAACCACTGTCTTCTGCCACCGGAATAAACTCGGCGGGCGATACATTCCCAAGCACCGGATGCTGCCAGCGCAACAGCGCTTCTGCGCCGAGCACGGCCCCGGTCTGCATGGCAATCTGTGGCTGGAAATGCAGCTGAAATTGCTGCTTCTCCAAAGCCTGGCGCAAGGCATTCACCAACTCCAGATGACGGGTTGAACGCTCCTGCATTTCCTGGGTGAAGAAGCGATAAGAATTTCTGCCCTCTCGCTTGGCCCGGTACATGGCTGCATCGGCATTGCGCGACAAGGTTTCCAGATCTTTGCCATCATTCGGATAAATCGCAATACCCATGGATGCAGTGACATTCAAATCATATTCACCCAGATGAAAAGGGGCATTCACCACTTGCATGAGTTTTTGCACGACTTGTTCAACTGTGTGTTGATCCACCCCTGTCAAAAGCAAAATGAATTCGTCACCACCCAGGCGCGAAATCGTATCGTTCTCGCGTATGGCGGCAACCATGCGCCTTGACAATTCCACCAGCAAGACATCTCCCAGGCTATGGCCCAGGGTGTCATTGATGTCCTTGAAGTGGTCAAGATCAAAAAAAATCACAGCCAGCGCATCCTGATTGCGTTCTGCCAGGCTCAGTGCATAGCGGGCCAGTTCATCAAGCAAAGTACGGTTGGGCAAACCTGTCAATGCATCATAATGTGCCAGATACTTGATGCGTTCTTCGGTGCGTTTTTTATCGCTGATATCTTCCTGTATCGACAGAAAATGTGTCACCACGCCCTGCGCATTCCTGATAGGTGAGATATGCGCCAGGTCAGTATGCTCCAGGCCGTCAGCATAGCGATTGATCAATTCGCCTTTCCAGCTTTCACCCCGGCCCAGTTGCGCCCACATATCCGCATACACCTGTGGGGAAGTTTTACCGGTTCGCATAATGCTAGGCCGATGGCCCAGCACTTCGGCCAGTTGTTTGCCTGCATTTTTCAGGTAAGCTTCGTTCGCGTATTCTATCTTTATCTCCGTATCTGTGATGACGATGGCATTTGAGCTTTGCTCTACCGCTTGCGAAAGCTTGTGCAGATTCTCTTCAGATTGTTTGCGCTCCATGCCTATGGCGATCAGGTTAGCGGCCATTTCCAGCAAGTTCAGAGAAAACAGGTCTGGCACTGAGGGCTGGTGGTGGTAAATGGCAAATGCACCGATGACTTTTCGCTCAGCAGAACGGATAGGTTCGGACCAGCATGAACGCAAACCTGCCTGCTCTGCCAGCCGCCAGTAATCATGCCAGTAAGCATGGGTGGACAGATCAGTGGCAATGGTCCGCTCGCCGGTAAACAAGGTATTACCACAAGATCCTACGCCCTCACCGATCACCACACCTTCTATCGCCATGGAAAAAGCTTCAGGCAAACTGGGGGCAGCGCCAGTGCGCAAATGCCTGCCATCCCTGTCGAGCATCATGATGGAGCACAGGCAGTCCGGCAATAGCGACTCGACCTTGAGAACGACATCAAGGAACAATTCTTTTTGAGTGATGCTGGCGGTAATCCGCTCCAGCATAAAGCTGCGCAATTCCTCCATTTGCAAGGCGTGCAGGCGCGCATCTTCAAGTTCGAAACGATTCAGGACATGGCTGACATCAATGGAAAATTCCGTCAACAAATCCTGCGCTGCTTCGTCAAATGCGTTTTCATGCCCGGCATATAAATTGAAGGTTCCAACCACCTTGCCATTCTTCAGCAAGGGCAAGGCGGCAGAAGCGCGCCAGCCTTGCGCTGCACCGCGCTCATGCCAGGGCGCAGTACGCGCATCATGTAAAAAATCCTGACACCAGTAAGGCTGATTATTCAAATATGCATGAGCACTAGGACCACGTGCGGTGACATCAGCCGGATTCACCGAGATATACAAGCCATCGAGGTAACTGGAACCAGCTCCAAATGAAGCGACAGGCTGAAGCACTTGTGTTCCCTCCGCTACCAGGCCTATCCAGGCCATTTTCAAACCACCTATGGTGACTGCATCTTCACAGATTCGTGGCAGCAAATCGTCCTTGTTTTCCAATCGTAATATCGATTGATTGCACTGACTCAGGGCATTGTAAAGCTTGCTTAGACGTTCGCTTTTTTTGGCGGCCTGATGACGCTGATCTTCGATATCGGCCAGCTTGGCCTGAGTGACGGCCAGCCAGCCCATGATGCTTTCGTCCATGCCAGGTTTGACCCTGACAGGGCTAGCGAAGTTGCCCTTGCCGAGATTGATCAGGGTAGAGGATACTTCCCGTATGCTGCCCCCCAGGCTCATATTCAGGGAGCGGTAAGCGCGCCACAGCAAGCCCACCAGCAAGATGCCAAGCAAAATAAAGAGTACTCGTACCCGCATGGCAAACTGGGCAGCCTGTTCTACCAGCGCGATTCCGCGTTTTTCCATCAAGTCACGCGCTTCCGCAATGGGGCGTAAGATCGCCAGTTTGGCTGTGCGATATTGCTCGTCATACAGCAAGTGACTTGCCTGCTCCCTGGCAGCCTTCACGTCCAGGCCAGGCTTTTCTATCAGGGCAATGGCCTGGTACTCTATCGCAGTAAGCGCGTCTGAATTCTTCTTTGCCCGCTCCAGGAGGTCTAATTCCTCCTGGCTAATGCCGGTTTTACGAATGAGGTCCATCAGTGGGATATGCAATCCGGCATGCACAACCGTTTCTGAAGATCTGGGCAGACTGGCTGGCACCAGGTCCCAGAACAAATTTTTGCCCAAGGCAGCTCGTGCCGCCTTGCCATTACGTACATCAAGAATTTGCTGGTAATAGGATTTATAGACTGGATCTGCGGTGACCACATAAGCGCGTACCATACGCGTCAGGTCATCTGAGCTTTCTTGTAACTCCATGGAGAGGGCATGGGATTCAAAGCGCAACTCATTGCGGCGGTCCACTTGTTTTTCTGAATACACATACCAGCCAAAAACCAGCGTAAACACAGCAAACACCACTAGCGTCAGCCAGAAGCTACGTGCATAGATGGATAAGCTGTTCTGCGAAGTCATTGCATCCGTGCTTTCAAGAACCGGGCAACTACAGTCAGCACACGGCGTGCTGACTTGAGAACTATTCTAAAACAAGTTTCCCCTGATACAAGCGATTACTTGTCATGGTTTGTTGCTTACTACTCGGATTTGGGATGTATCCTGACCAGAATGATACGTGGGCCATTCATTTTCTTGACGACAGCATCAAAGCGGTCAAATTCAACCTTTTGCCCCTCTACCGGCAAATCGCCCAATTTATGCATGATCAGGCCGCCTATCGACTCTACCTCATCGCTATCGACATCAAAACCCAGCGCGCTGCCAAGGGTGAACAAGGGCAGGCTACCCTTACCTATCAAGGTGCCATCATCGAGCAGAGTCCAGTCATTTTCATTTTGACGGAATTCATCGCGTATCTGGCCAACCAGGGCGCTTAGCAGATTATCCAGCGTCAGAAAGCCAACAGGTTTGCTGCCACGGTTACCGACAATGGCGAAATGCGGTGCACCTTTACGGAAGCGACGGAATAATTCCAATGCGGGCATGGTCGGTGGCACAAACTCAACCTGGCGCAAATGCTTGCTCAAGTCATCCAGCGGCTTGCCTGCCTGATTTGCCAGGAACAAGTCTTTCAGATGCAACATGCCGAGCACGGTTTCTTCATCCTCATCAAAATAGGGATAACGGCTGAAACGGTTGCGCGCTGCGGTTTGCATGTTTTCTTCAATACTGGAACCCTTGTACATGGCTACAACTTCGTTGATGGGACGCATCAGGTCAGAAATCTCCAGACCACCAAAGTCCAGCACCTGGGCCATGATGCTCCATTCATCGCGGGTCTCTTTTTCACCAGTATGGCTGCCGCGCAAGATAAGCTTGAGTTCTTCTGGAGAATAATGGGCATCGCCACCATGGCCAGCACTCAGGCCTATCCATTTCAAGAGCTTGTTGGAACTCCAGTTCAACGACCAGATGGCAGGATACATGGCCCAGTAAAACGCATACAGGGCGGGTGCCGTCCATAACGAGACGCGCTCGGGCATGCGTATCGCCATCGATTTGGGGGCCAGTTCACCCACCACGATATGCAGGAAGGAAATAACAAAGAAAGCAAAAAAGAAAGAAATGCCGTGTATCAACTCTTCAGAGTCGATACCAACCAGAGAAAATAGCGGATGCAGCAAACGGGCAAAGGCAGGCTCACCTATCCAGCCCAGGCCCAGCGATGCCAGGGTGATACCTAGCTGGCAGGCGGATAAATAGGTATCCAGGTGTTGATGCACCGTGAATAAGAGGCGGCCTCGC
Source organism: Undibacterium sp. (assembly GCF_030683615.1). NCBI lineage: Bacteria > Pseudomonadati > Pseudomonadota > Betaproteobacteria > Burkholderiales > Oxalobacteraceae > Undibacterium > Undibacterium sp. The sequence goes on along the minus strand of NZ_JAUXQE010000001.1, from coordinate 31,442 downwards.
AAACCTGAGGTCTTCGCCATACTGCGCACCCTGGTCTGTCGCAACTTCACCAGACCGAATTCTGCCGCCACGAAAAAGCCATTCAACAAGACCAGTAACAGGGCAGCCAGCACCAACAATAAATTATCCAACGCTTAACCTTTTTTATGAACGCCCCGACACTTTAGACTAAATTGCCTCTTTTTGCATGCAAATGCAATGGCTTAGGCCAGTGTTCCCCTTGAAAAAACGCTCGCCTGCAACATTTACATCCAGATATATGTGTGTAAGCCGCATGACAAAACCCGTGAATTGCGTTAAAAGCTTATGTTCATCGCATTTTGAGGAGGAAGGCTTGAGCTTAGACAGTGTTTTAGCGGAAATTGAGATCCGCCTTGGCGAATATCCTGCACTCAATGATATCCAGCACCTGCGAGACCTGATTGCAGAAATACGCCCACACCGCCCGCACGACATCACCAGGGCCACCGACAATTTACGCGCCCTGTGCTTCGTACTGCAAAGTAATCCGGTATGGCGCAAGTCGCTACGCTGTTATCTGGTACAGGTTTTGACCACGCGCAAACTGGTGCATTTATTTACCGATGTGGGTATCACCCAGAATATTGGTTTCTGGTCGGCGGCGAGACAGAGATTTTTGAATAAATTTTTGCCGCCTCTGATGAATGATGACTACATCAAGGATGTGTTTGGCCAGCTGTTTGATAAAAAAACTGACCATATCTGGATAAATGGCGTGACAGACCTGACCTGGATGGATTTGCTCAAGGCCATAGGCTTTCGTTCACCGGCCCCACGCACCACCTATGCAGCGCTGACCTGTGAAATCCTGAGTGCGGTACAGGTGCTGTCTTACCGGATCACCAATATCGGCCTGGAAGCTGAACTGGTGCGCAATTATCCTGATATAGAAAAATTCGAGTCGCCCTTCTTGCGCCAGAATGATGCTATCAATGACTATGTCATTTGCTATAGCAAATGGCTGGCAGACAAACACCAGGAACGTGAAGATAGCAAACATATCGAAGTCCTGCTGACCCAGTGCGAAGACATTACCAACCGCATACGCAAGACCGCAGCCCTGCAGGGTGTGTCCATCAGCCTGACCCGTTTGCTGTTGCAACTGATACAAAGCATAGCGCGGCTGCGCCAGTTGCTCGACATGCTCGACAGTCGCAGCACTGAACATGCCGCTGCCATCGGCACCACGCTATTCAAGGAATTGTCTATTGCAGAAAACCAGCGCCATAGCCTGCGCAATCTGATGCAAAGCAATACTGAACTTTTGTCCCTGCAAGTGACAGAAAGAGCCGGAAAAAGTGGCGAGCACTATGTGACCAATAACCGTGCAGAATGGCTGGATATGTTGCGCTCAGCCCTGGGGGCTGGCTTCATCGTCGGCTTCATGGCGCTCATCAAAATCTTGTTTGGCACTCTGGCGCTGGCACCGTTTGGTTATGCGTTGCTATACAGCCTGAACTATTCAGGCGGCTTCATGCTGGTGCATGTACTGCACTTCACCATTGCCACCAAACAACCTGCCATGACTGCAGCCTTGCTGGCGCGTGCGATTGACGGTGGTAAACAAAAACTCGATGAACTGGCAGAGCTCATCGTACGGGTGCTGCGCTCACAATTCATCGCCATCGTCGGCAATATAGGGCTAGCCATCCCTACGGCTTATGCCATTGCCTGGGCCTGGGTTTCTGTCACAGGCAAGCATCTGGTCTCGCCAGAAAAAGCCCAGCACTTGCTGCACGACATAGATCCCTTTGGCAGTCTGGCCTTGCCGCATGCAGCCATTGCCGGTGTCTGCCTGTTCTTGTCGGGCCTGATTTCTGGCTACTACGATAACAAGGCCAGTTATTCCAATATCCCTGAGCGCCTGCGCCAGCTAGGCTGGTTGAAAAGCCTGCTGGGAGAGCCGCGTCTCTTGCGCGTCACTACTTACATAGGCGACAACCTGGGTGCACTGGCAGGTAATTTCTTCTTTGGCATCATGCTGGGCAGCATAGGCCAGTTGGGCAGTTTCTTTGGCTTGCCCATTGATATACGCCACATCACTTTTTCCAGCGCAAACTTTGCCTTTGCCCTGGTTGGCCTTGATCACAATATGAGCTGGCAACTGGCTGCGTATTCCCTGTTTGGCATCATGGCCATAGGCATGGTGAACCTGGGTGTCAGTTTCAGTCTGGCCATGCTGGTGGCCTTGCGTTCACGCCGCATCAGCTTTGGCCAGGGTGGATTACTGACTGTCCTGTTGTGGACACGTTTCAAGGAAAATCCACGCGACTATTTTCTGCCCGGAAATGAAGAGAAAATAGAGGAAAAAAAAGACGCGAACTGATTTTTTGTCATTACCATGCGCCAGTCAACCGAAAGGCTGGCGCAACGTTATTGCCAGATGAACTTACCAGATTCTCCATTTGCCTGAGGTATTCCATGAAGCTTTTGCCAGCCCTGCTTGCCAGTATGATAGCCATGCTCATGACGCCCGCCGTCAGCGCACATGAGTATGAGGCCCTGATGAAGGCCAAGAAATATGCGGAAGCAGAAAAAGCAGCGAATGCCAAATTGAGCACCGATGCCAATAATGCAGGCGCTTTGCAGGTAAAAGCCGAATTGATACTGGTGGAAGGCAAGACCGACAAGCTCGATGATGCCGCAAAGTATGCCGAGCAATGCATTAGCGCCCATCCGCAACTATCTGAATGCCATGAGACGCTGGGCAATGTCCTGGGTACCAAGGCCACTGCCGGCAGCATGTTTGCAGCAATGTCGTATGCTGGGAAAATCCGCGATGCCTATCTCAAGGCAGTGGAGCTGGACCCCAAGAATTTCAGTGCACGCAGCTCTTTGCTGCAATTCTATTTGCTGGCACCTGCCATTGCTGGTGGCGGCAAAAGCAAGGCGCAAAACCTGGTCATAGAAACCGCCAAGATAAATAGTGCGGCTGGCAATTTATTGCAGGCGAATATAGATTTGAAAGATGAAAAATTTGCCAATGCAGAAACCTCGGCCCTGTCTGCCATTCCTGGCGATATTGAAAGCCTGAGCAGGTTGCAGCGTGGTGTCTTATTTAACATCGGCGCCTCGTATGTTCAGCAAAAGAAATTTGCCGATGCCGAGCGCATGTTTGGTGAATTGCAACAACGTTATCCTGATAAATACCAGGGTGCGTTTGGCATGGGCCGCTCTTTACAGGAACAGGGAAAGCACAAGGAAGCATACAGCTGGTTTGAAAAAGCCCAGACGCTGGAATCCAATGCCGCCATCTATTACCGGCTGGCGCAATGCCTGCAAGCCATGAACGACAAACCCAAGGCGATTTCCTATTTTGAGAAGGCACTTTCCTACAAGCCATCCCTGAATAAAAAAATGCGTGCAGATGCTGAAGATCAGTTAAAAGCATTGAAAGCCTGAGCTAGACGGGCCATGTTGCAAATTGAATGAAGGTATTTGACGCAAGTCAATGAAAGCAGTAAAGCCAGTACTGCACTGGCTTGCTAGTGGCTAGAGCGGCGTACAATTCTCTATCATTTGCCTCTCCCCTGCCCGTCATGAAAACCGCCACTGTCTCAAAACGCTTTATCCCGCATAGCCTGCTGGAAGACGTGCTGGCGATCATCACTGGCACTTTGCTGGTTTCACTCGGGGTCGCCCTGTTTAACCAGGCTGGCTTGCTGACAGGCGGCACCGCCGGTCTGGCATTCTTGCTGCATTACTCGACTGGTTGGTCATTTGGCATGGTGTTCTTTTTGATCAATCTGCCATTTTACTGGCTGGCCTGGAAACGCATGGGCTGGCGCTTCACCCTCAAAACGTTTTGCGCCGTAGCGCTGGTTTCACTTTTCTCCAGCCTGCACCCCAAGCTACTGCATTTAACCAGCATGACAGCCATCACCCCTTTCTATGTCGCACTGACCGGTGGCCTGATGATGGGCGTAGGCTTCATCGTTTTATTCCGCCATCAGGCCAGCCTGGGTGGTATCAATATCCTGGCCCTGTACATGCAAGAAAAACGCGGCATACGGGCGGGAAAATTACAAATGGGTGTCGATTTCATCATCGTGCTGGCTTCGCTGGCCGTTGTCACACCGATGGCCTTGCTGGCATCGGTACTAGGTGCTTTCGCCCTGAACCTGGCGATCAGTCTGAACCACAGGCCAGGGCGCTATATGGCAATGTAAAGTTTGATAATATAGAGTTTTTTAATCAGCCCAGCGCAGCACGGTACTGTGTTGGCGACATCTGCAAACGTTTTTGAAATACCCTGCGCAACTGGTCATCACTGCCAAAGCCACAGCGCGCTGCAATTGTTTTCACTGGTAGTGTTTGCTCAGACATATCTGCCAGCAATTGCCGGGCAAACTCGAGGCGAGCGCTCTCAATAAATTCGGTCGTACTGACGCCTACTTCATGCTGGAACAAACGGGTAAAATTGCGCAAGCTCATGCCTGCCATCTTGGCCAGTTGCGATACTGGCAGGCGTTGATGCAGATTGGATAATATCCACTGCTGCAATTCACGGATATTGGTTTGTGCCGTTTTCTGACTCATCAGATGCGTGCTGAATTGTGATTGCCCTCCTGGGCGTTTCAGGTAAACCACCATGTCACTGGCGACTTCGAGCGCCAGTTCATGACCACAGTCATCTTCCACAAAGGCGAGCGCCAGATCAATGCCTGCTGTCACTCCAGCAGATGTCCACAGGTTGCCGCTGCGGATAAAAATCGCATCAGCATCTACCTGCACGGCAGCAAAGTCATCTTGCAATTGCTGGGCGACACTCCAGTGCGTAGTCGCATGTTTACCATCCAGCAAACCAGTGCGGGCCAGGAAAAAGGCCCCAGAACATAGCGCCGCCAGACGCTTGATTCTGGGTGCCACATGAGCAACCCAATCGATAATGGCCTGATTGTCTTCCAGCGCCTGTTGTATATGCCGCGAACCAACAATGATGGCATCGTCTGGCAAAGCCAGGGTATTGATGACCTTGCTGGCTTCCAGGCACATCAGGGTATCTGAACGTACCGGGCCCAGATGCGCCGCTGCAATCTTTACATCATAGGCGGCAGGTTTGCCCTGGCGCTGTAAATGGATATTGGCATATTCAAATACCGACATCGGACCTATCGCTTCCAGCGCCTTGAAGCCGGGGTAAACCACGATATCTACAGTGCGCGCCAATATTGGTCGTTTGACTATGTCCGACTTCGCTGCTTTGTTCGACTTCATTCTCGGCCCTCGCTCAATAAATATCTATGCAGCCTTCATCATAATCGAAACAGCACCACCCGTCTTTTTAAGCCATTCTTAACGCAATATAGGCCATACATGCAAAAAGATTACAGAGCCATTGCGCTTTAAAGCACAATCAGCAAACTCATTTTAGTGTCAGACCAAGACCCATCATTTAAAGGACAGCCATGAAAACCAAAGCCGCCATCGCCTGGAAAGCCGGAGCGCCACTGACGATAGAAGAAGTGGACCTGCAAGGCCCGCAAGCTGGCGAAGTGCTGATTGAAGTCAAGGCTACCGGCATTTGCCACACCGATTATTACACTCTCTCTGGCGCTGACCCTGAAGGTCTATTCCCGGCTATCCTTGGTCATGAAGGCGCAGGCGTCATCGTCGATACCGGCCCGGGCGTGACCAGCGTGCGCAAGGGTGATCATGTGATCCCGTTGTACACACCAGAATGCCGCCAGTGCAAATTCTGCCTGTCACGCAAGACCAATCTCTGCCAGGCTATACGCTCTACCCAGGGCCGTGGCCTGATGCCGGATGCGACCTCGCGTTTCTCGCTGGATGGCAAACCGCTATTCCATTACATGGGTACATCGACTTTTTCCAACTACATCGTGGTGCCAGAAATCGCCGTCGCCAAGGTGCGTGAAGATGCGCCCTTCGACAAGATTTGTTACATAGGTTGCGGTGTTACTACTGGCGTTGGTGCCGTGGTTTTCACGGCCAAGGTTGAAGCTGGTGCCAACGTCGTGGTGTTTGGCCTGGGCGGTATCGGCCTCAATGTCATACAGGCGGCCAAGATGGTCGGTGCAGACAAGATCATCGGTGTAGACCTGAACCCAGCCCGTGAAAGCATGGCACGCCAGTTTGGCATGACCCACTTCATCAACCCGAACGAAGTAGAAAACGTGGTCGACCACATCATCCAGTTGACCGATGGTGGCGCTGATTACTCCTTTGAATGCATAGGTAATACCAAAGTCATGCGTCAGGCGCTGGAATGCTGCCACAAGGGATGGGGCAAATCCATCATCATCGGCGTGGCTGAGGCAGGTGCAGAAATCTCTACCCGCCCCTTCCAGCTGGTCACTGGGCGCGAATGGAAAGGCTCTGCCTTTGGCGGCGCACGTGGCCGCACTGACGTGCCAAAGATTGTCGACTGGTATATGGAAGGCAAACTCAATATCGATGACCTGATCACGCATCGCTTACCGCTGGAACGCATCAATGAAGGCTTTGATCTCATGAAGAGTGGTGAATCAATACGTTCAGTGGTGTTGTTCTGATGACGCAGCATAATTCCAGCAATACTGCCGCAGACGACACAGAAGAAATCACATTGCTAAGCCAGCACGCCTGCCATGGCGGCGTGCAACGCTTTTATCAGCATGAATCTGCCGAGATAGGCTTGCCCATGCGGTTTTCAGTCTACCTGCCACCGCAGGCCATGGCAGGTGAGACTTGTCCAGCCATTATTTACCTGGCTGGCCTGACCTGCACTGAAGAAACCTTCATGATCAAGGCGGGCGCGCAAGCCATTGCCGCACGCGAAGGCATTATCCTCATCACACCAGACACCAGCCCACGCAATGGCAACATCCCTGGTGACAGTGACAACTGGGATTTTGGTGTGGCTGCCGGTTTTTACCTGGATGCCACGCAAGCGCCCTGGAACAAGCACTACCGCATGCACAGCTACATCGTCGCTGAACTGCTACCCATGTTGCTGGCCAGCCTGCCCATGGACAAGTCGCGCGTCGGCATCATGGGGCATTCCATGGGGGGCCATGGTGCCTTGGTACTGGCCTTGCGCCATCCAGAGCTGTTCAGCAGCGTATCAGCCTTCGCACCGATAGCCGCACCCAGCCAGTGCCCCTGGGGACAAAAAGCCTTCACAGGCTATCTGGGTACTGATGAAAGTGCCTGGGCAGATTATGACGCCACAGCACTGATGCAAAAGCAGAGCCAGCCGCCCTTTCCCAAAGGCATTTTGATAGACCAGGGATTTGCAGACAAATTTTTAGTAGAACAACTACACCCTGAGGCTTTCAAGACTGCCTGCGCCAGCATACAACAGCCGCTGACCCTGCGCTACCATGAGGGTTATGACCATGGTTATTACTTCATCAACACCTTCATTGAAGATCACTTGCTGCACCACAAACAGCAATTAAGCTCCTGATCCTTGCATCCCTGTAGTACATACTGCTTGTTCCAGACGCACCAAACTGGAACAAGCACTCTATTTCTGTGCGCTTCTAGTTTAACCGTCATCTTTATTGTGTAAAATCGAGCGACTTCGTCGCGCATTTTTGCGCCTACTTCAGAACGACATAACCAGAAAGCAAGAGATGAGTAAAGTAGTCATCAGCGGCACCGGCCTGTACACGCCTTCCCAGTCCATTTCCAATGAGGAACTGATCGCCAGTTTCAATGCTTATGTCCAGCAACACAATGCACAAAATGAGGCCGCCATCGCCAGTGGTGACGTAGTCGCGCTGGAAGAATCCAGCGTCGCCTTTATAGAAAAAGCATCCGGCATCAAATCCCGCTTTGTCATGAACAAGGAAGGCGTGCTCGACATCAACCGCATGGTGCCAAACCTGCCAGAGCGCAGCGATGAAGAACCATCCATCATGTGTGAAATGGCAGTCGCTGCCGCCAACCAGGCACTGGAACGCGCAGGCCGCACTTCAGCCGATATTGATGCCGTCATTTGCGCCGCCAGCAATATGCAGCGTGGCTACCCTGCCATGGCAGTAGAAATCCAGAATGCCCTGGGCATAGATGGCTATGGCTACGACATCAACGTCGCCTGCTCTTCTGCCACCTTTGGCATACAGGCAGCCGTCACTGCCATCCAAAGCGGCCAGGCACGTGCGGTACTGGTCGTCAATCCAGAGATCACCAGCGGCCACCTTAACTGGCGCGACCGTGACAGCCACTTTATTTTTGGTGATGCCTGCACCGCCATCATCATAGAACGCGCTGACCTGGCGACATCCAAACACCAGTTTGAAATCGTCGGCCTGAAACTCAAGACCCAATTCTCCAACAACATCCGCAATAACTTTGGTTTCCTGAACCGCGCTGATGAAAGTGGCATAGGCAAGCCAGACAAACTGTTCCGCCAGCAAGGCCGCAAAGTGTTCAAGGACGTCTGCCCCATGGCAGCTGCCGTCATTACCTCCACGGTGCAGGCTGCCGACATCGCCATCCCTGATGTCAAACGCTACTGGCTGCACCAGGCCAACCTGAACATGAATTTACTGATCGCCCGCATGATATTGGGCCGTGATGCATCGCCAGAAGAATCACCGACCATTCTGGACACCTATGCTAACACCTCATCAGCGGGCTCCATCATCGCCTTCCACAAATACCAGGATGACCTGGAAGCTGGCAATATAGGTGTGATCTGTTCCTTTGGCGCTGGTTATTCGATAGGCTGCGTGGTAGTTAAAAAGCTGGCCTGATACCCTCCGCTTGAATAGCAAAAAGGCCGCAAGTGCGGCCTTTCGTTTGCTGGCCTGCTCCAGACAGGCAAAACTGAACTCTGAGGTATTACATACCCAGAGACTTCAGCAATTCGGAGTTTTCGTCATCATCAGGCGCGGCGGGAGCAGAGGACTTTTGTTCCGAAGCCTGCTCAAAGTCCAGCAAAGCATCAGGATCAGCCACTTCATGCGTATCAAAGTCATGCAGTTTGATGAACTCTGTCCTGTCTATCGCCAGTTCCAGATAGAAAATATTGTTTTTCTCAGTGAAGAATGAAACCCTGCGCAGTTCCGGCCTGTCCAGCGGCGTATCCACACTCAACATGACCTGCTTGGTCAGCACCAACATCTTCGGCTGGTTCTGCGTGATATTGGTCTGCAGTTCGCGACGCACCTTGCCTGTAAAGTCACCCACGATCTGGTTCATCAACTCACCCAGGATATTCGCCACCTCATCCGAAGTAAAAGAAGACGCCAGCTCAGACTTGGGCATACCCATGTTGAGCATGTATTTCTCGTAGATTTCCAGCGCCGTATCACCATCAAAATTCAGCACGACCAGGCCAGAAAAACCACCATCAAACAAGACAAAACAACCGATATCCGGTTTCAAACCTATCTTCGTGATGCGCTGCACCATGGCAGAATAATGCACCTTGCTATTTGTGGCGACATTCAACACCCGTATTACCGAGTTACACAAACTCGTCAACAAATCTTCTGTACCGTACACTACACCGTTTTCTTCCGAGGCCATGACCAACTCCTGAACTTATTGCATGAAAATCAATCCACCCGCCCGCTGAAAGCAGCAACACCGCCGCTTACCCAACACCCCGGCCAGATGGAGACACCGCATCACCGCACCCATCTACAGCAGCAGCGACAATACGAAACAACACTAAAGACCGCACACCCGCGCACGGGCAACAAATGAAGTCTACTCTAATATTGAAAGAATACTGAACCCCTAGCCCCCCGTCTACATGTTTCATGCGATGAGGCTAATTTGAGGGTGTTCGGGCGGAAAAGGATTTGAAGAGGCGTTGCTAATTTGCAAGCATCAGTTGTGATTGAAGATCATAAGCTGAGCGCCTTATGAAAATTTTGATTAGTTACCAAGTGGCAATAAGTTTGCAAAAATCCTACACATGCGTATTGGTATATGAATGTATAGCAATTATTTTTAATTCAATCCAAAAATACGCCTTGATGACGACGGATATCATCGCAACCGTTTGAAGGAGAGTTGTAACGAATGAACCTGCCATTTTTACTCCTTCAACCACGTTTTCTTGATCGTCGCGAAATCAGGATTCATCCATTCTTTCTTCCATAATTCAAAATATGGAATATCGCTTGATGACGGTTCAGGTGCACATTGGTTGATTTTCACAAGAGAGGGCATTACAACAGCCTCGCCAATCAAAAGTGCTTCCCCCGCTCCAAGTGTTGGTAACTTATCGACCAGATTGCCAAGCGTATCCGGTAATAGGCGAGCGACATAGCTCTGATCGTTCGGATTCGTCAGGCGCATAGCTAGAAAATTACTGCATTGAGAGAAAATTGTTTCGGAAATCTCCGATGGTCGTTGACTAGAAAGGAGTAATGTTACTCCGTATTTTCGACCTTCCTTTGCGATACGCTCAATAGACATCTTGGATGCCCTGTATTTCGCTAGCTCACTGTTTGGAACGTACTTATGAGCCTCTTCGTATACGAGTAGGATCGGTGCATCATTGTTGATTTTCTCACCCGCACCACTTCGCAGTACTTTGTAATAATAGCCGTATTCGAAAAGAATGCGTGATATGAGTGAAACTGTAATGCTAAGCACTTCAAATGGCACACCGCTCAAGTCAATAACAGTAACATTCGATTTCGTTTCGCCATAACCCAAAAGGGCTTGTAGGGTACCTTCAAGAGTTGCCGAATCGGCTGCGGAACCAAACAGAAAATTCAATCTATCTTGAGTCACTTTCGATTCAAACCTTGCATAGAACTTGTCTAATGTGCCATCGGCATAATCACCTTTCGTTATGCTTTGAGCTTTCGATTGATGAAAATTAAGTTTGCTCTCAAAATATTTGTGGAGCCGTTCTTTGGCAGATAGCTGCAGCCCAAGATTTGCATCAGTTTTACCTTCATCAAGAAGTTTATATGAACTGTCTTTGATCATATATCGTGATTCATTTTTCGCATTTATAGTTTCACTCTTCATATTATGAAGCGCATTAAGAACCTCTTGAATCTTGAACTGCAAAGGACTGTCGTAAAAAACTGATGGTGCGTTCGGGTTGTGTTTCCGCTTGTTTTCCGTAACGAGATTTCGAAACACGGATGATTGGTTGTAGTTGTCACGTTCGCCAGTGTCCAACAGAATTTCTTCTAGTTCTTCGCTGTTAAGCAACCAATATGGAAGATTGAGATTGCCGATATCCAAGAAGTTGGCGTCTGGGAATGCCGTCTTATATTCCGAATGGATATCGAAAATGACGACATGGGAGTTATTCAGAGAATATTCTCCATTTTTAGCAGAGACTGCTTTTTGAATAATGCTTGAAATCGTGTGTGACTTGCCAGCACCTGTTGAACCTACAATGGCAATGTGCTTGTTAAAGAATCTGTTGCCTTCCACTGGAATGCGGATACTAGCATTAGCCGCCAGCGTGCAAAACGTAAATTTCTTATTCGGGTCAACCGATTCATCAAAAATTTTCTTAATATCATCTTCCGATGCAGGTGCAACTCCCGTCGGTGGGATGGTGAGCGTGTCACCACCACGGATAAATTTTCCTTCACGGATAATTCCCAGCGGAAGCGCCTCAATAACGTGGCGTCGTTTGTCTTGGCTCGTTACTTCAATGCAGTAATTCTCAATGATCCCGATGAGCGCGCAATCCTCGTTGTCGGTAATCTTGAGATAGGAACCTACCTTTATCGGCTCACCGCGCGAGAAGGCAGCTATATCATCAACTGATATCTTCACTTTGTCAGGGAAGACAGCAATCACTTCTGCATGCATTTGATTTGGGGACGTCATTTAGATAACTCCATTCACGAAATACACCGATTCAGTTTTAATCTTATTGTGGGAGATGCCAATTGGAATAAAGGCTTCGGGTAAAGCCGATACCTTGTAGAAATCGAATATTTCTACGGTTGATCCTATTGTAGAAGTTGCTATCTGATTAAGCTGGGTACAATTGCCGATGAATTTCAGTTTCGTCAAATTGTCTTTTGTAGGTGGCCGCATGAGCCTATCTACTGAAAACGGCGCGCCGTGGAATGCGTGACCGTCTGACAGTTCCACTCCACGTGCAAGTAAGTTTCCTTTCAACAAAATTATTTCAGCGGACGAAATTCCCAATAGTAGAACGTATGGGCAGAACCTGTCAGTCTGAGGGGTTCGCATGTTTTCGACGTGAGAGAAGCGATTTCCAATCTTAATTAGGAGTTGGGTCAAGTTAGACAAATCAAATTCCAATGCAGCATCGAGTACAAAAATGCGCATGGATTTAGGAATTTTCGTGGAAGAAGGAAAATAGAAGTACTTCCGTTTTACAGTACGGGCATAGTATTCGTCGCCAAACTTCTTACGCAACCAAACATTGAAAACGATCTCCTTACAGTTGACCTTGGAAACAAATACTTCCTTGGTAATTTTTCGATCACTAACATTTTGCTGGATCGCCAGAGACTGGATAACAGTTATGGCATTTGGATAGTAGAAGGCTTCTGCATCCTCTCTCAGGCAACCTGGAATCTGTAATGCGAGGAGCGACTTAACTTCATTCTGCTGTTCATCGTAAGACTTCGCGCTGACATCAATTTCTAGACGTTTGCGAAAATCTTCCAATTCGGCATCACCGATTGAGAGTTCAATATGTATCTCATGCGTAACGTTTTTTGAAGCGTAGGTAAGGAAGTGCTTTTTCAAAAATTCAATATTGAAATCGCTAGGAAGTTTTTCTTGCCCGCCGTTGAAATGTCCATATATGCAGTATCGGAAACGCTGATCTTTGAAGCAGTCGTTTTCTTTGAAATGCCGCACCATATGAATTACTGCCTCTTTGATGACAGAATGGTTGTACTCGGTGCCTTCATAATACTTACACTGAATCAGGACGCTTTCATCTTCAGTGACAAAATCTACGTCTTCAATTCCCTCCACAGTTACAACTGCATTGGGAGCGGTCGACTTTAGTATCTGAACGATGGTGTGGTCAAATTGGTAGAAGTAACCTTTGATCGTTGCGTTGGCGGCTCGATTGCTCATAAGTAGAATTATCAATCCCTGTCTGAGGTAATCTTGCTTTCTATTGATAAGCAGCGAAAGCGCAATCAACGCACGGATCAAAGTTGCTCATGCGAGAGAATTTCACCTATTTGGGATAAATTTAAATTCTTATCCTTTGTAAGAGAAGCTACAACTACAGTATAGAAAGTAGCATCATTACTGCGTAAAAATGTGGCAAAACATGCACACCATCAAAAATTATCAATTTATTACATTTAATTATTAAAAAGCATGACATATTATCTATGTTTTTGCTCACGGCTCATACCCCACCACCAGCCGTGCAGCCATCTCAGGAAAATCTTCTTCAGGCTTGTAAATAACCAGCACCGCCAGATCCACCAGCGCATGCAGCAGTATGGGTAGCCAGAGGCTGTTTGTGAGTATGGTCAGCAGGCCAAATAGCAGGCCGCCTATGGCGGTGCGGATGATGCCGCTGATGCCCTGGTAGTAGTGGCATATGCCGAACACCAGGGCGCTGGCTACCAGGGCAAGGCTCAGGTCTATGTGCCAGTTGGCGTGTGACTGGCCGTGGATGAATTGCAGCAGGAAACCGCGAAAGAAAATTTCTTCACAGATGCCTGCGGTGAGGCTCAGTAGTATCCACCAGCGGCGTTCCTGTTTTGAAACGGGGAACAGGAAATAGTAGTTGCGTAGCTCTTTCCAATAGCTCAGGCGGGCCTGGGGTTTGATGATGCAATGTGCTGCGGGCATGAAGGCCAGGAAGAAATAGATGACCAGGATGGTGATTGCCACGCCCGTGGCCAGCTGGCTATTGTTCAACCATGCCATGTCATTCTTTGTGCCTGCGGCAATGAATAACTGCGGTGGATGGATGAGCAGGCCTGCTATGAAGGCATATGCCCACCAGGTCGCGATGCCGCGCTTGTAAGTGGACAGGCGGGCAGCGCTGCTGGTATGGGCTTGCAAGCGGGCTGTCTTGCGCTGGTCTTCCGTCAGGGTCAGGCAAATGACGATGGCGATGAAGATGGCTTGAAGCGTGACCGGCAGTAAATCCATTAAAGCGGGCATGGCATATTCCTTATCAAAGGCATTGTTGAAACCAAGTATGTAAATGTGAATTCACTTTTACATAAATTTTGATTTTTGTCTATACTATGCATATGAACCCAGAAAATTTATCTCATGCCCCTCATGCCCCTGTACAGGAAAGAAGCCGTTCTACTGCTTTGCGGCTGTTGAATGCCACTATCGCCTTGCTGGATGAGTCTGGCCTGGAGGGGGCGCTGATACCGCGCATAGCTGAGCAGGCCGGGGTGTCACCTGCCAGCGTGTACCGCCGCTTTGCAGACAAGAATGCCTTGTTGCGTGCGGCTTTTTTGCATGCCTTGAAGGAGAGCAATGCGTCCAGCCGCGTATCATTGAGTGACGCGCTGCTGGGTGATACGCTGGCCGTGAGCGTAAGAAAATTGATGGACATGCTGTTTGATCAGTACCGGCAACATCCACATTTTTTGCGGGCGCTGTCGCAGTTCATTGATGCGGATACTGACAGGGCATTTGTCGGCGAGGCGCGCGCCATCATCCGGGCGAATATCGATTTGATTGTGGATTTATTGCTGCAGCATAGAAGTGAAATCAGGCATGCGGCACCAGAGCTGGCCTTGCGCTTTCTGGTGCTGAATGCGACCTGTTCGATAGAAGCTTATTCGCTGGACCCCAACTCCATGTGGCATGTGGAACCCTGCCTGAGCAGGGCTGACATGACGGAGCAATTGGTGCATGGATTTGTGAGCCATCTGGCCTGACGCTAATGCACAGACTCAATTTTGCCGGTGCTTCACATGCCTAATTGCGCCAATATTTTCTGGGCAGTTTCTATCCGTGCCTTGCCGGGAAAATTCTTGTTGGCGAGGATGACTATGCCCATTTTCTTGTGCGGTACAAAGGCGATGTAGGCACCAAAGCCGCTGGTGGCGCCGGTTTTGTGGATGAAGAGTTTGGCCCCTGCTGCCATGGGTGGGGTGATTTTTTCCACGGGGGTGGCTTCGAACACCATGCGTTCAGAAGAACCTTCAAACAATGCTGCCATCTCTGCAGGATAAGGGTACAACTCCCAGATCAGGCTTTGGGTCATGCCCCCTGCCTTGAAGTAGCCAGTGTGGGTATTTTTCAAGGCTTGCGCAAACTCCGGGGTCAGTTTCATTTCGCCTATGTTGGCCTTGATAAATTGAACCAGATCACTGGCGGTAGTCCTTACGCCATAGGCTTCTACGGAAAGCACATCGTCGCGCATGCGAACTGGGGTGTCGTCTTTTTTATAGCCCTGCGCATAGTTGGACTTTTTGGCGTCTGGCACAACTATGTAGCTATTTGCCATGCCAAAGGCAGGGAAAATTTGTTCTTGCATGAGTGTTGCAAAAGGCTGCTGCATGCTTTGGGCAGCAATGACGCCGAGCAGGCCTATGCTGACATTGCTATAGGTTCTGTGACTTCCCTGTACATGAGCTGGCTTCCAGTTCTTCAAATAGCTCATCAGTTGCTCATCGTTCTTGACTGCCTCTGGCACCTGCAATGGCAAGCCACCAGTGGTGTGGGTAGCCAGGCTCAGCAGGCTGGTATCTCCAAAGTTGCTGCCTTTGAGGCTGGCGAGGTGGTCTGATACTTTGTCATTGAGTGTCAGTTTTCCTCTTTGCTGCGCCAGCGTTGTCATGGTTGCGGTAAAGGTTTTGCTGATAGATCCTATTTCAAACAGGGTGGCGTCATTGACCGGGGCATTGTCTGCCCGGGATGCGAGACCATAGTTGAATACATATTGCTGGCCATTGACATAGATGCCGACGGCGATGCCAGGGATGGCATAAGTATCTTTAACCGGGAGAACGGCTGCATCCACGGTGCGTTTGATGCTGTCGATTTCTGCACTCATGGCAGTAAGGCTGAACATGGCGCAAGACAAAAATAGGCTGGCGCGCAGAGATTGCAATGCTGATGATTTCATTTTATGGTCCTCAAAAATTCGCTAAAAACTTTACTGGTTTGGTGGTTTGGTGACTTGTGCGTGGCGGGACTACAACTTCAGTTCCCACACCATGCGCCAGGTGCGCGCTGTTTGTTGTTGGCCGGCTGCTGTCCAGCGCGAACTCTCATTGGTATAGCTACCGTTTTCCACCCTGTCTTGTTGCAAGACATTGGTGACAGAAAATCGAAACTGGCTTTGCTTGCTTTGTTTCCAGGCCAGGTAGATGTCAAGGTTGCGTCTGGGGTTGCTGTATCCCGTCAGGTAGGCAGATTCGCGCAAGCTGCCTGCGGCCTGGTAGTTGTAGTCGGCACCTATGCGCCAGGCGGACTGTAACTGGTAATCAGCACCGACACTCACCAGCAAACCGGTTTGTTGTGCCAGGCGATTATCGGGGCCGGGCACTTGTTCTACGGTAGACCAGTTGCGGTTGAGGTTGCCATGTATTTCTATGGCGGGCATCTCGATGGCCAGCTTGCTTCCCAACTCTTGCAGGTTGGCCTTGGCTTCGATTTCCAGCCCGACTATTCTGGCGCGCCCATTGTTGACGATGCTGCTCACCCAGCCTTTGCCACTAGGATCGACTGGCTCCAGCATGACATCGTCTATGCGTCGCCAATAGGCATTGGCGCTGATGACACTGCCTTCTGTCAGGTAGTGTTCGTAGGCCAGCTCCAGGCCCCAGGCGCGTTCTGGTCGCAAGTTGGGATTGCCCTGGAAATCTGCATTCAGCGGGGTGTTGTTGTTATCAATGCGAAACAGGCGGGGCACCAGATTGGCGACGGTAGGCAGCTTGAAGCTGCGGTTGAGTGCCATGCGCCATTGTCTTTGCGCATCGACTTTCCAGACACTTTGCAGGATGGGGCTGAGCATGGTCGAATTGTTTTGAAAATCGAAAGCACCTGCCTCTTTGCTATTGCTGTTGATGCGCTCCATGCGCAAACCCAGGTAGGCTGACCAGGCGCTGTTGATGGTCCATTCATCTTGTATATACACTGCCAGTTTTTGCAAGCCTGCCTGATAAGCATGGGCGGTGCTGCTCTTTGCACCAGTGGAGAGCGCAAGCTCTTGTTCGGCACGGTTTTCATGACGCAATGCATGGCTGGCTTCCCAGCCCAGGCTGAGTACATGCGATTCTGAATACGGGGCCAGATACTTGCCATTGAAGCGATATTCATTTTCATCGGCATCACCAGTGACATAGCGGTGTACCGCCAGAGCCCCGGTCTTGTCCTTGCCCCAGAACTGGAATTTGGCAGAGCGGTCGAAGCTGTTCCAGCCAAAATTCATCGTCAGTTTGGCACTGTCGGCCAGGCGGCGTTCCCAACTGATATCGTTGCGTGAGGTGAGTATATGGGCAGCCCAGATGCTGTGGTTGTCAGGGAATTCTGTGCTTTCATACGCGCTTGGGTTTTCTTTTTCATGCCGGGCTTGTTCCAGCCTGGAGAGGTTGAGATTGCCTTGCCAGTTGATGCTGTCTTGCGCATCCACTTTCCAGCTCAGACGCGGCGACAGGCTGGCGACGTCGCGGCGGTTTTGCTGGCTTTGCTGTAGCAATCTGTCAGTCTTCATTTGCCAAGCACCGTTTGCATTTTCACGTTTGGCAAAACTCTCGGCCTGGATATTATTGACTTCAGTGCTATTGCTTTCCAGCGTCCCTGCCAGGACATAGGAAATGTCCGCCTGTGTGCCGGGCATTTGATCGCCTACACTCCATGACAAATTGCCGGACAGGCGGCCATCTTGCAGGCTGGCATTGGATTTGATTTCTGTCGCTTGCTTGCTGCTTTTTTTCTTGAGGATGATGTTGATGGTCCCGGCGATGCTTTGGGCGCTGACATCGGCACTGGCAACGCGCATGACTTCTATGCTTTCTATCAAGTCTGGGGCTATGCTGTCTATGGTGAAACCTACGGGCGTGGCCTGGCCATTGAGCAGGATCTGGGTATAACCATTGCCGAGGCCACGCATGCGTATCTCTGCGCCCCTGCCCTTGCTTTCGGTGACGCTGATGCCGGGCAGGCGCTTCAAGACTTCGCTGACGTTGGTGTCACCGTATTTTTCTATGTCTTCCCGGCCATACACGGCGCGCATGCCTACATCATCTTGCCGGTCGCGGTTGGGTTGGCTCTTGGCGCTGATTTCCACTTGTTGCGGGGTTTGCTGTGCCGTCGCAGCCTTGCTGGCGAATAGCGCCAGTATGCTCAAAGCGATGGTGGACAGACGTGTTGAGGTCTGCTGAAAAAGCATGATGGTTTCTTTCTTCTACTTTAAAGGGCGTGAGCAGCCCCTGCGCCATTGTTGGCGCAAGGCTGTCAAGCAAGGGATAAGGTGATTAGGGTGTCAGCCTGGTGTAGCGGTTTCTATAGCTGTGCGTATCTGCACAATATCGTCAGTGCGCACATCGCTGTTTTTTGCATTCAGCAAGACCATGATGACGGGCTTGCCTGCAATGGTGGTTCGCATGGTAAGGCAGCGACCAGCAATTTTGGAGTACCCGGTTTTGGACAAACTTATGTCCCAATTCTTGCTGGCGGTCAGGTTATTGGTGCTTTGGTATTCGTGGGTTTGGCCAGCGACGGTATATTGTCCTTCACTCCGGCTGGTCAGCTTGCGCAGCTCGGGATAGCTGACGGTAGCCTTGACCAGGCGCGCCACATCCCTGGCACTGGAACGGTTGTTTTCCGAGATGCCAGCGGCTTCTTCCAGGTGGGTAGCCTGCAAACCCAGGCTGGCAGTTTTATTCTGTAAGGCAGTGATAAAGGCTTGCTTGCCACCGGGGTAGCTCCTGGCCATGGCCCTGGCAGCAGCATTGCTGGAAGGGATAAGCATCAGTTCCAACAATGTCTGGCGCGGCAAGGCCATACCCGGCTGGAGTTTGACCTGGGTGTTTTGCCAGCCTGTCAAATCTTCTTTGGTGAAGGTGATGCGCTCGCTCATATCCAGTTTGGCATCCAGCATGACCATGGCTGTCACCAGCTTGCTTATTGAGGCTATTGGTACGATGGTGTCGGCATTTTTTTCCAGCAAGACTTTGCCACTTTGCTCATCCATGACCAGTACATGGCCCGAGCTGGTTTTGACGTAGGCACTCAGGTGAACCGGCGTTTCTGATTTTTTGTTAGCAATTGGCAAGGATGGCTCTGGTGCAGCACTAACCTGGGTCTGCAATACCAGCAACAGGGCGGCGGCAATGCCGAGGACGGGCGCGGCCATTTTCCAGTGCCAGGGCTGAACGTCGGGGCGAACCAGACGTTTGATGCGTGATAACAAATCACCGCCGCTGGCTGCCAGGGCGGCCTGTGGCATGCCAGCAATCTGCAGCTTATCCAGCACTTGCAGGGCGCGTGCCAGCGGGCGTGCCTGCCCCATCATGGTCGCTGCCATGTCGTCGGCAATCAGCTCTCTTTCAGCATCAATACGCTTGGATATCCACCACACTGCGGGATGGTAAAACAGCATTGACAGGACCAGGTTTTGCAAGAGGTTGACGGCATAGTCCCAGCGTTTGATATGGGCCAGTTCATGTGCCAGCAAGGCTTCCAGCATATCGGGTGACATGCCGGTCAGCAAAGAAGCAGGCATGACGACCACGGGCTTGAGGCAGCCATAGGTGACCGGGCTTAACAGGTCTTTCTGGAACTTCAACGTCACCTGGCGACGAATGGCAAGCTGGTAAGCCAGTTGATTGGTGCGTGCCTGCCATTGCTGCATCAGGGCTGCAATATCATTACCATTCTGGCCCAGCCGGTAAACCCATAACAGGCCCAGCGCCAGGCGCATCAGCATGAGTAGTACACCCATGCTCCAGACGCTGACCATCAGCGGCAGCCAGGCTTCTATCCGGGCTGCCAACATGCTTTGTTTGACCCAGACCAGGTCCAGCGAGACATTGGCCTTGCCAGCCAGTTGTATCGCGGTCTCCAGGCTGATGGTTTGTGGGTCTTGCCATTGCTGCAGCACACCCAGCGCTGGCCACATCAGGCACATGAGCATGGCCATGCAAGCCAGCATATAACGCAATTGCGGACGGGCATTGCGGGTCAGGGCCAGCAGAATAGCGCAGACACTGGCGATCAGAGCGCCTTGCCAGACAAAGTGCAGCAGGGGCCAGCCCAGTAGTTCAGTGAGCGTATATTCTGTAAATGTAGCTGGTGTCATGATTTTTTCTCGTCCTGCAGAATTTGTTCGATTTCATCACGTTCCTTGTCGGTGACATGGCCGCCGCGCAAGGCCGCCAGCACCATTGCCTTGCCTGAACCAGCAAAGACTTTTTGTATCATGTCCTTGAGCAAGTTGGTTTGCAGGGAATCCTGTTCTTGCGAAGGGGCATACACATGCGAGCGCTGGCTTTCATCGCGCGTCAGTATCCCCTTGCCATGCATGATTTGCAGATGGCGCAAGACCGTGGCATAGGCCAGGTCAGGACGTTCTTCCTGTATGGTTTCATGCAATTGCTTGGCACTCATGGGGCCATGCTGCCACAAGACCTTGAGCAGGTTCAGCTCAGAGGCAGTGGGCTTGGGGATAGAGGATTTTGCAACAGAAGAAGGCATACTCAGCATCCGATTTAAACAATGGATGCAGAATAAATGTTCTAGAAACTTTTGTCTAGAACTTTTTTTCTAGATTATCTACGTGCATAGCCGTATCGTCCTGGCCAGCGATACCGCATGGTCGTCGAAACCCATTCCCAGATACAGGCGATGCAATTGCTCATGCTCAAGCAAAACCCGCAAAAAGATCTTTTCCTGTTCTTGCAGGTGACGGCGTATCAAAGCGAGCACCAGTCGCCTGGCCCAGCCCTGCCCCTGGAAATCTGGATGAGTGCAAGCGCCACTGATTTCCCGGTAGCCACCAGCACAATGACGCGCACCAGCCATGGCAAACAAATGCGGGCCATCGAAGACGCCTATGTAATCACCCAGTTGCAGGCTTCCTGCGCTGAAGGGACCAGGCTTGGTCAGGCTGACCAATTGCATGGCGGCGGGCGCTTGCAATGGCCCCAGGCGGATGGCGTTTAATGTCTGGTCAGCGGCGGGCATGCCAGCATTCCAGAGCATCTTTTGCAGATCGCACTCAGCATCAACTGCCCAGCCCTGTGGCACACTGACTGTCTCCAAGCCATCGTAATACAGTTGCTCACCGGGTGCGACCAGCCCGGCCAGCGCTGCAAAATCAGGCCTGGCCTGGTCGGCAAACCCGACGAATGCAGGAAAGCCAGCGGCATAGCGGCGCGCCCTGACATTGCCCACAGTGAATTGCGCATGCGGGCCCAGCAGGGTATGCCACACAATATTATCGAGCAAGTTTTCCATCTCCACCTTTTTTCAACTCTTTGCCAGCATTCTGTCTTCATGCCTGGGTGCTGGCCACAGACCTGCCGGACGTTTCAGCATGACAATGACCATGGTCAGGCCCAGCAGCAACTGGCGCAAGACTTCAGGTTCTATCAACATGTGGCCGAACAATTGTTGCTGCACAGGTTGCACCAGATAGCGCAATACCTCGGGCAGGATGGCCAATAGTACCGCACCAAGAATCACGCCAGGGATGTGCCCTATGCCACCCAGTATCACCATGGACAAGACCGTAATCGATTCATTCAGTGAAAACGATTCCGGTGAAACAAAACCCTGGAAGGCGGCAAACATGGCACCAGCCACACCACCAAAGGACGCGCCCATGGCAAACGCCAGCAATTTGATATTGCGGGTATTGATACCCATGGCAATGGCAGCGGTTTCATCTTCACGGATGGCGACAAAGGCACGCCCCAGGCGCGAGTCATGCAGGCGTACAGTCACGAAGATAATGCCAGCGCACAGGCTTAAAAAAAGAAAGTAGTAGGCATTCACGGATGGCATGGAAAAACCTGCAAAATGCACGGTTGCCTGCGAGCCTGGCTCTCCCCCCAGGGACACGCCAAAGATGCGTATGTGGTCTATCATGTTGATGCCCTTGGGGCCATCGGTGATATTGACAGGCGCATTCATGTTGACGATGAAGATGCGCACGATTTCACCAAAGCCCAGGGTGACGACGGCCAGGTAATCACCACGCAACTTCAGGGTCGGTGCACCCAGCAATGCCCCCAGTGCGGCGGCCAGCGCCGCCGCTAGCGGGACGATGATCCACACCGACAAATGTATGCCGTACTGGGCTATCTCTGGCCCGCACAGCCACAGCAAGGCCTGCCCCAGCATGGGGAAATTGTTGACCATAGATTCCAGCAAGAAAGCGAATTGCGGTGAAGCCAGCAAGGCCGTCATATACGCGCCCATGGCATAGAAGGCGATATAACCCAGATCAAGCAAACCGGCAAAACCGACGACAATATTCAAACCCAGCGCCAGCATGATGTAGAGCAAGGCAAAATCCATGATGCGTACCCAGGCATTACCAAACTGCATGGCAACAAAGGGGAAAGCCAGCATCACGAAGATCAGTAGCGCCAGCAGGGGATATGCCTGGCGGGGGTTGGCTCGGGTATCAAAATAATGGGACATGGGCCTTCCTGGCGGTTTAAGTGAGGATGATCTTAAGCATCCCTTACGCATGCCGCTACCACGATCTTGCTCAGATTCTTGCTCAAAGCATACTGCTGCGCTGGCGCGACTGCGTCGGTGTCATGCCAAACACGGAACGGAAGCTGGAAGTGAAGTGACTGTGATTGGCGAAGCCAGAGGCATGGGCGATCTGCGTCAGGTCTGTGCATGCCACCTGCATGGCCCGCAGTGCCTGGGCCAGGCGCGTGCGTATCAGGTAGCGGTGTACCGGCAAGCCAACCTCTTCCCTGAATACCCTGGACAGGTGAAACGGCGTGGTATGCACATGGCGGGCCAGTTCATCAAGCGCCCATTCCTGATGTGGGTATAGCGAGAGCAGTTCTTTGACTGACTCGACTTGCTGGCGTCGGCGCACCTGCGTCAGCCTTTGCCTGGCACGTTCTTGCTGCCTGATATCAACACATGCTGCCTGTACCGATGCCGTCAGCATGGAAACGCTGATTTCTTGCACCGCCAGTTTATCGACGACAGGTGCCTGCAAATGCCGCCACAGCAATTCACGATTGAGTACACTGGCAGGCGGCAACAAGCAATGCGGCCTGAGTGCTGGCACATATAGCTGCTCTACCCCGGCAACTTCGGATAATATTTGTATCAGTGCTTCTTTTGAGAAATCGAGTACCAGCGCCTCATCCCCTATGTCACCAGGGAAAGTAATGCGGTAGGGCTGGCCCGTACCAAGAAAGATCGCATGATTGGCGTTCGCAATGACATGTTGTTTAGGACCGTCATGTTTGGCCAGCACACCGGCAATGGGTAGCAGGATCAAGTCTGCGGTTTCGCACTCCAGCTCTTTTGTATCCTCAGGCGCAGGTCTTGCCACGCCATGCCGGATGGATAGCAGTTCACTTTGAAAGAGGGTACGCAGCACCAAGGCCATAATCAAAAAACCTAAAAAAACAAATTATTGCGCTATGAAAATATCGCAAGTCCTACAATAAGCCCGCTTAGCTTATCCCGATTTTTATGAATGAAAATTTCGATTTCAAGGCTTTTACAGAACAAGCTATTGATAGCGCTGTAGCGAATGAAAGAAACCTGGCTCATTCTTTCTTATAACGCTTGCCTTGAGCTTGATCAACATGCATGCCAACTTATCTCTGTAAAGCTGTATCTCTTAACTATCTTTGATAGGCGCTATACATGACTACACCGATGACTACACCGGACTCTGCTGCAACTACCGGACTTAGCACGGCAACCTCAAATGAACGCCTGCTGGCGGTCGGCCCCAATGAACTGCCTTCGGCCCAGCCGCGCAAGGCCTGGGCCATCGCCTGGGCGGTATTGAGCGAACCCATGCTCTTGCTATTGATCGCCTGCGGCAGTATTTACCTGGTGTTGGGGGATGTACATGAAGCGCTGGTGCTGCTGGCCTTTGTGTTTGTCATCATAGGCATTACTTTTTATCAGGAACACAAGACCGAGCGCGCACTGGATGCCTTGCGTGACTTGTCCAGTCCGCGTGCGCTGGTGATACGCGATGGCCAGCAAGTACGCATAGCTGGCCGTGAAGTGGTTCCTGGTGATGTGCTGGTACTGGCCGAGGGCGACAGGATAGCTGCAGATGCGATCTTAATGTCTTGCCTGAACATGACGGTGGATGAATCCCTGTTGACTGGCGAATCTGTCCCGGTCAGCAAAGCGGCACAGGAAAATTTACCCACCAGCATGGGCCAGGCTGGCGGTGAAGACACTCCCTTCGTTTTTTCTGGCAGCCTGGTGGTACAGGGCAAGGGACTGGCGCAGGTATTGGCAACTGGTGGCCAGACTGCAATAGGCAAGATAGGCAAGGCCCTGTCATCGGTGGATATAGAGCCGACCAGGGTACAGGTGGAAACCCGCAAGGTCGTCAAGTACGTAGCACTTTCCAGTATAAGCATGGCGGTGCTGCTGGCAATATGGTACGGGCTAAGTCGCCAGCTTTGGCTGGACGGGGTGCTGATAGGCCTGACCTTTGCCATGGCCCTGATACCGGAAGAATTGCCCGTGGTATTAACCCTGTTCCTGGGTATAGGTGCATGGCGCATGGCAAGGCAACAGGTATTAACGCGTCGAGTGCCTGCCATAGAAACGCTGGGGGCGACCACCGTCTTGTGTACCGACAAGACCGGCACGCTGACGCAAAACAAAATGGAGGTGGTGCAATTATTTGCAGGACAAAAAGCCATTGATTGCCAGCAGCCCAGATCTGACTTGCCAGAAGAATTTCATGAAGTGCTGGAGTTTGCCATTCTGGCCAGCCATCGGGAACCCTTTGATCCCATGGAAGTGGCCATCCAGAATGCCGGTAAACACATGCTGAGCAAGACTGAGCATTTGCATGCTGGCTGGGGGCTGGTCGACGAATATCCGCTATCAAAGGAATTGCTGGCCATGTCCAGGGTCTGGGCATCAGAAGACCGCGAACAGTATGTCATCGCCACCAAGGGAGCACCTGAGGCAATCGCCGATCTTTGCCATTTGCCACCTGCTGAAGTCCAGGCTTTGCTGAAGCAAGTCAACCTGATGGCTGAAAAAGGTTTGCGTGTGCTGGGTGTTGCCAAGGCAAAGTTCAAGGCTGTTAATGCGCCTATACGCTTGGAAAACACAGAAGACGCTGATCTGCCTGAGATTCAGCATGATTTTGATTTTGAACTGGTCGGTCTGATTGCCATGGCAGACCCGATACGTGCCGGTGTGCCAGAAGCCATCCATGAATGCCAGACCGCAGGAATACGGGTAGTGATGATTACTGGCGATTATCCGGCAACCGCCAAGAATATCGCCGCACAATGTGGTTTGCCAGTGGCAGGTGGCGTCATCACAGGCGCTGAGCTCGATGACATGGACGAAGCAGAATTACAGCGGCGCATTGCCGACGTGGCGATTTTTTGCCGCGTTGCACCGGAACAAAAACTGCGCCTGGTGAATGCCCTGAAAACGGCAGGAGAAATCGTCGCCATGACAGGCGATGGCGTGAATGATGCGCCCGCACTCAAGGCCGCAAATATAGGAATAGCCATGGGCAAGCGCGGCACGGATGTGGCGCGTGAGTCGGCAGCACTGGTGTTGCTGGATGATGAGTTTTCATCCATCGTGACAGCAGTCAAATCAGGTCGCAGGATCTTTGATAATCTGAGAAAAACCATTTGCTTTATCGTTGCGGTCCACATCCCGGTCATCGGCATGTCAGTCATCCCCGTCATGCTGGGCTGGCCAGTGATGCTGATGCCTGTGCATATTTTGTTTTTGCAGCTCATTATCGACCCTACCTGTTCGCTGGTATTTGAAGCTGAAGCCGAGGAAAAGGATGTCATGCGCAGGCCACCGCGCGCCAGCGAGGCAACCATCTTTAACCGCAAAACCTTGTTCAAGGGTTTACTGCAAGGCGTTGCATTGTTGCTGACCATACTGGCAATTTACTACATAGCCTTGCAACAGCAAATGACGGCAGACCAGGCGCGCACCATGGCATTCTCGGCGATGGTGATAGGTAATATAGGCCTGATCTTTATCAACCGCAGTTTATCAGCGAATATCCTGCATGCTTTGAGACTACCCAATCCGGTATTGTGGTGGGTGGTGGTAGCTGCGGTCACGGTATTGTCACTAGCCCTTTTTGTACCGGGTCTGGCAAGCCTGTTCTACTTTGCCGGAGTACCGCTGCAGCAACTGGGCTTGAGCCTGCTTGCAGCATTGCTGTGCATTAACCTGATGGCGGCCTTCAGGGTGTTTGGTGTGCGGGGCAGAACAGCATAGCAAAAAAAAATAACAATATTTTGCGCCAAAAGCGATAATTTCCTTGGCAGTATCCCTGATGCAACCTTCAGTATTGAATAATGCTCCCTCGCCATTCTGTCTGCCGCTTTACTTGCTATTCAAATGCCCTCACGCCATAGTCTGCGTCGCAGGATTTATTATCCGTCCACCACAAACAAAACAGCATGACTATGTTTAACACTATTTGGCGAACCACTTGGTCGTCTACCCTACTATTTATCTTATTTTTTGCAACACAGATTTCACATGCTCGTTATCCCCCTGTACCTGAAATGGTCATGCAGATAAACACCAGCCTGGAGGTAAACCTGAACGGGTCCACAATCAAAATCAAGGCAGATGATACCTTTGAGCGCGAATATGAATTCGACGGCTGCAAGCTGAAAAGTCATTCCAGCCCAAGAAGCTCCAGATGGTTTGGCAGTTTGGGGATTAGTGACGCAGGTTCTGAACCATTTTTTTCATTTTTCTTACCGAGCGCATGTAAGGGAATCAGCCGAACTGTAGTAGAAGAAAATCAATTGCACTTTGATGATGCGAAATTTATGTATCAATGGTTGGCAAGCAGAAAAAAAATGGCGAATGGCTCATACAATTCTGTCTGGAACAGTGAAGGCCTTGCTGTGTTCTGGCAGACAGTGCCAGGCAGAGTGCAACTAAGTGTTGATGTGGTATTAATATGCTTGAATGGACAAGCTGCAAAAAATCTGGAAGGCGCTATAGATACCGCCATCAAATGGTATCCAAACGAGCAGGCACAGACTATGCGGCACTGTAACCCTGTAGATAAAAACGTTGTCAGAGAAACCCGTCACCAAATTGAAGGATTCTGGACATCTACTGAGTTCATGTTCAAGCAATTAAGAGAGCGGGAGGAAAGCTACAAGGCAAAAAAAATACAACAAGAAAAACAAGAAGCCGAGCGGAACATGAACAAGGCAGACTGAATCAATTAGCCATATATATCTCGGTCCGCCAGCAACATAAAGCTGGCGCACGAGGCGGCCCTGGCACTGCTTAACTTACTTGGGCAACAATTTGCGCCGCTCATACTCAAGCTGGTTGATATGTCGCTGTATAGAGACATCCATCTCATGTGGCAACTTATGAAAACTGATGCCTATGCGGTATTTGCCCTGTTTGCTTTTTTCTATCTGGCTGACATGACGCACCATACCTTCGCAGCGCACTACATTGCGTATGCCTAGCACAATGTGTAATTTGGCGATGCGGTCCTGCACTCTGATTTGCGGCGGGCCGGAAACCTGAACACTCAAGCCGCCCACACATAAATCATAGATGGGCCAATAAGCCAGGGTTTCAGCCTGGTCGTTATATAACCGGACCTTGAGTGGATCGACGATGGGTAATTGATTGCGGAAATATTCGCGGCGCTGCATTCGAATAACCCGCGGTGGAATCGGCACCCAAAAGGCATCCTGATCGCCCCAGGTGAAGCGCTGCGGATCAAGCCCGCTGAATTGCACCCGTATGCCATCAGGCAAAGCCTGGAACACGCAGGAACTGGCTTTCTCCAGCAGTTTGTTGGCGCGGGCATCTCCACCTATATCAAACACCAGGCCATCATCGCGGGCAGAAAGTATCAGAGTGACGATAAATTCACGGCCCTCATTAAAATACACCGTAACCGGCTCACGCCTGTGCGCAAGATCATTCAATATGCCCAGGATTTCTCTCTGACCAAGCAGGAAAAATTTGTCTTCTATTTGTTCATTGCTTAATGATGCAGACATCCAGCTACCCTTTTTATCTACTTTTTTTGAAAAATAGACTGCTTATTGCTTGAGGTCAATAGAAGAATATCGGCAGTGCCAGAGTAGCTAAGGATCAGTTGTTTTTTTGGCTTTATCTGGCAACATTCTGAGAATAGCACTTCATCAACAAGGACGGCTGGTTTATCGCATAATGCCTGTTCGAAGCATCCATCAACATCAATCAATGAAAATACTTGCGATTTGTGGCAGCTTGCGCGCAGCCTCTCTGAATGCCATGCTGATACGCGCCCTGATACGCCTGGCACCTGCCGATATCAAGATAACCGCCTATGCCGGCATGGCGACACTGCCTTTATTTAATCCCGACCTGGATTTGACACCACCCATTTGCGTGCTGGATTTGAAAGCCCAGATCGCGGCGACTGATGTCGTGCTGATTGCCAGCCCGGAATACGCTCATGGTGTCACCGGTGTCATCAAGAATGCGCTGGACTGGACAGTCAGCAGTGATGTATTTGTCAACAAGGCGGTGATGGTGTTGAATGCCTCGCCCAGGGCCACGCATGCAGATGCCGCGTTACGGGAAATACTCAGCGTGATGTCAGGCAGGATACTGGAAACGGCATCGGTGACAGTGCCGCTCATAGGAGCGGGCCTGGACGAGGATGGCATGGTCGGCCATCCTGAAATTGCAGAAATCTTGAAAGCTGCGCTGGTAAATGGGAAAGCTGAGTGGAAAAGCCAGCAATACTAGGTAGCTAAAGCTTGCTCCAGCAAAGTATGCAGCTCTGAAAAAGATGGCTCACCGATATAGCGCTTCAGGATATTGCCTTGCTTGTCGATGACATAAGTGGTTGGCGTCAATTTGACATCGCCGAATGACTTCGCCAGTTTGCCCTGTAAATCCAGCGCGACATGGAAAGGCAGTTTGCGGGTTTCTGCGTAATTGAGCACATAATTTGGTGGATCATAGCTCATGGCAACGGCCACAAATTCCAGGCCCTGTTTATGATATTTATTATAGGTTTCTACCATCTTGGGCATTTCTGCCACACAGGTGGTGCAAGAAGTAGCCCAGAAATTCACCATGAGTACTTTGCCACGCAAGCTCTGTGACGAAATTTTTTCCCCCTTGAGATTGGTGAAACTGACATCGGGCATGGGAGTCTTGGCGCGATAGGTCACAAAGAATGTCACCGCCAGTGCGATCAGCGCCAGCGAGGCGATGACTGAAAATATGGCAAATTTACGGGGCGAAGAAGGAGCCAGCATACTTATTCCAAAATGAGTGTTTCGTCTGCCACTATTATACGGCGTTGAGATATCCCTGCCTGAGTAGTCTGAATATCGCGGGTTTGTGCCAGGTCAAGCCTGGCAAATTCAGTAGACGACGGGGACACTGATGGTTTTACCGGCCACATGGGTAGTCAGGACTATTGCCGTCGAGGTCGAACCAAAAGCATTGAGTTCATTAATAATGCGTTGCAAATGTTCAACGTCAGTGGCCAGTACGCGCATCACGGCACCATCTTCGCCGGTGACGGTATAGCAATCAATGATTTCAGGGCAGTTGGCGACATACTGGGCATAAGGCCGCCCCTGTTGGGTCGAGAGCCTGATCATGGCGGTGATTTGATAACCGAGTGCCCTGGGATTAATATCGGCACGATAGGCGCGTATCACCTGGGCAGCCTCCAACCGCTTGATGCGCTCTGACACAGCGGGCTGGCTAAGATGTACCTGGCGGCCTATCTCGGCATGCGACATGCGAGCATCCTGTTGCAATAATTGCAGGATTTTTTGATCAAACTGGTCGAGTTTATGATTCATAAGCATTTGACGTAGATTTCCAATCAAAGCCTTGGTCGATGAGGTAATTCCCTATGGAATCCCATTCAAACCATGGCTTGCACTTGTTAAAGTAGAGCTTACACTAAACCTCAGGATGCCCTGGAAAAATTGCCATGACAACGACTATCACAGCCAACCAGCTTGCCCATATTGCCAACGAATTCGATACACCATGCTGGGCCTATGACGCTTCCATCATAAGAGCGCAGATTGCCCGCCTGCGACAATTTGATGTCATTCGCTTTGCCCAGAAGGCATCCAGCAATATCCATTTGCTGCGTCTGATGCGAGAAGAAGGCGTGATGGTGGATTCAGTATCTTTGGGTGAAGTTGAGCGCGCTTTAGTGGCAGGTTATGCCAGCCAGGCTGAACATGGTGGCCATGCGCCTATCGTGTTCACTGCGGATTTGCTGGACCGTGCAACACTGAAGCGCGTGGTGGAATTGAATATCCCGGTGAATTGCGGGTCACCGCAAATGCTGGAGCAACTGGGGAAGGCCCATCCCGGCCACGCTGTGTGGCTGCGCATCAACCCTGGCTTTGGTCATGGCCACAGCCGCAAGACCAATACTGGTGGCGAGCAAAGCAAGCATGGTATCTGGCATGAAGAATTGCAAAACGCATTGGCTATCATCGATCAGTATGATTTGACGCTGGTCGGCCTGCACATGCACATAGGTTCTGGTGTTGATTACGATCATCTGCAAAGCGTTTGCGATGCAATGATAGAACAGGTGAAAATCTGCAAGCGTGACTTGCAGGCGATTTCCATCGGTGGTGGTTTGTCCATCCCCTACCGTGGCGACGAACCTGCGGTGGATACTGAGCATTATTTTGAAATCTGGGACAAGGCCAGAAAAGAAATCGAAACCTTGCTGGGACACAAAATCAGCATGGAGATAGAACCTGGCCGTTTCCTGGTGGCGCAATCCGGTATCTTGATTTCTGAATTGCGTGCGCAAAAACAGGTGGGCAGCAATTTCTTTGCGCTGGTTGATGCTGGTTTCAATGACCTGGTACGCCCTTCCATGTATGGCAGCTTTCACCGCATTACTTGCCATGCGGCTGATGGCACTGCCCGCACTGCAGCTTTGCGTCCTACAGTAGTGGCCGGGCCTTTGTGCGAATCTGGCGATGTGTTCACGCAAGAAGACGGCGGCGTGGTCACGACCCAGGATTTGCCAGCTTGCGAGATCGGTGATCTGTTCGTCTTCCATGATGCCGGTGCTTATGGCGCCAGCATGTCGTCAAACTACAATTCCCGCCCGCTGATACCTGAGGTATTGGTCGATGGTGAGCAGATCAAACAAATTCGCCGCCGCCAGACTGTACAGGAATTGATTGCGCTGGAAAACGTCTAAGAGGCTGTTCGAGATCTTATTGTAAACAAAAGGAATATTGCGTAAACTTAGGTGATGAGAAAAGCCTACCCAAGCGACATCAGTAGAGAACAGTTTGCGAAGATAGAAGATATTCTGCTGAGCGCACGCAAGAAAA
>NZ_JAUXQE010000045.1:0-82944 GCF_030683615.1 Undibacterium sp. | reverse complement strand
ATGTTTCCAGATCGAAGCGGCCATCTTCACGGCGTTCAACCAGGGTCACTTCCTGTCCCAGATGGAAAGTTGGCTCGAATGGTTCAATTTGCTTTAACAGATTGTCTGTCAGTTCCTGGCCTGTACATACTGGCACTGCAGGGATGTCATAGATCGGTTTATCCGGGTACAGCTCGACACATTGGCCGCCAACGACTGCCAGGGAGTCAATAACGTGTGCTTTAATTTCGAGCAAGCCGAGTTCGAATACCTGGAACAGGCCAACTGGACCTGCGCCGATGATGACGGCATCTGCTTCAATGGCGGCGTTGGCCGCGGTAGTTTGTTTGTTTTCCATGCTACGTGATGATTCCTGATATTGCGGATTTGTTTGAGCCGATTAACCTATGCCCGTAATGCTTTCCCAGATACTTACTTGTCCAGATATTGCAATTTATCTTTGACGTCTTTCCAGTCGTCAGCATCTGGCAAAGGAGCAACGGTCTTGGTAATCGACGGCCATTTGCGGGTCAGGTCGGCATTGATCTTGATAAATTGCTGTTGATCGGCCGGTACATCTTCTTCAGCAAAAATGGCGTTAGCCGGGCACTCTGCAACGCACACGGCGCAATCGATGCATTCGTCTGGATCAATGATGAGGAAATTCGGGCCAGCACGGAAGCAGTCCACCGGGCACACATCCACGCAATCGGTATAGCGGCAGCGGATGCAGGATTCGGTCACAACGTGGGTCATAACAGTCCAATCTAAACTAAAAATTCGGGATTTAGGCGCAGTCTAAGCGCAAAAAATAGGCTCAGAGCTGCAAAGCCTTGTATTTTAAGGCAATTTAGCAGTTCTCACAAATCAGGCTTATATAGTTTGCGCATAAGCAAATGCAGTCGTATCAGTGGACTTTGCCTCTGCAGTTTATCATGATGCGCAATTGTAGGCCTAAGCTCAGGCTTCTGGATTGATTTGCATCATCAGCATGAATTTTCTTGCATGAACGATAGCCGGGATGAAAGTTGTTGAACTGCTATAAGTCCTCAAGAAAAGTGAGCGTGAAAACGGTATGATGCGGCAGTGAGCTAGTCTGCCATGAGGCGGGCGGGTATTTTCAGCATTTGTTTTTATATTTTTATTTTAAGGCCGGACATGAAGCCTGCAATCTTGGTAACGCGAGCCATCTTTCCTGAAGTGTTGACGAAGCTGGAACAGTATTTTGATGTTGAGTCGAATCAGGATGATATTATTTTTTTACCAACTGAGCTCGCTGGCCGGCTAAAAGGCAAAGTCGGTACTCTGGCAACAGCCAGTGCAAAAATCAATACGGAATTATTGCAGCAATTGCCAGACTTGAAAGTTGTTGCCAGTATGGCGGTTGGTTATGACAATATCGATCTGGCTGCTTGCACAGCCCATGGTGTCATGGCTAGTAATACGCCTGAAGTCTTGAATGAAACCACTGCCGATTTTGGCTGGGCCTTGCTGATGGCGACTGCCAGGCGGGTGACGGAATCTGAACACTGGCTGCGCGCCGGGCATTGGACAAAGTGGCGGTTTGACTCTTTCCTGGGTGTTGATATACATGGTGCCACCTTGGGTATTATCGGCATGGGCAGGATAGGGCAGGCCATAGCGAGGCGTTCTACAGGTTTTGATATGAAGGTCATGTATCACAATCGCTCGCGCCTGAGTACGGAACAGGAGGCATATGCGAATAACGCGCAATATGTGAGCAAGGAAGAATTGCTGCAACAAGCTGATCATGTGGTGCTGGTGCTGCCATATTCAGCAGCTTCACATCACACCATAGCTGCGGCAGAGTTGGCAATGATGAAGCCGGGCGCAACACTGGTGAATCTGGCACGTGGTGGCATTGTTGATGACCAGGCCCTGATTGCGGCCTTGCGTGAAAAACGGATTGCGGCAGCTGGCCTGGATGTATTTGAGAATGAGCCCAAATTCCATCCAGATTTTTTGACCTTGAGCAATGTCGTGCTGACACCGCATATTGCCAGTGCCTCCGAGACAACTCGCCGGGCAATGGCAAACCGTGCGGCAGATAACCTGATTGCAGGTTTGACTGAGGGCAGACCAAGGGATTGGCTCAATCCTCCGGCTTAACCCCGAATCTTAGCCTTTGAGTTCGTTGATGAGGTCAATGTATTGCTGCATCGCTGTTTCCTGGGTAGTGCCTTTCAGGCCAGTCCAGGCATCAAACTTGGCGCGGCCGACAAAGTCGGTCATGCCAGGGCGATCACCAGTGGCGTCACCTGTGCTGCCTTGTTTGAACAGGGCATAGATTTTCAGCAAAGTCATATTGTCCGGACGCTCGGACAGGTTTTTGGAATCGGCTTGTGCCTGGGTGAATTGTTCTTGCAAGCTCATTGTAGTCTCCAGCATGTTATTAAGAAGCGCAAAAATAGCATGAAGACATGCAGGCAGGGCAGTTTTGCGCTAGAGGTTTCCCTCCAGCGCTTCCGGTTTGCAGTGGATTAATGCAGGGTAGGCTCAGCGCCGCAGCAGACTTTGTATTTTTTGCCGCTGCCACAAGGGCAAGGATCATTTCTGCCTACTTTTGGGGCTTCGCGCTTCACGGTGGTGACGCCAGACTTGCGCAAGGGTGCCCAAAAACGGCGTATGGTGGGGATGGACGCTTCCAGCGTCAACGCCAGTTCATGGCATTTTTCTGGTGTATCGACGAACTTCAATTCGCTTTCTTCTATCTCTTCTGCGCCCAGCAGGTAAATAGGTTGCAGCAATGGGCCGATTTCTTCAGATTCCCAGGCGGCTTCCCATGCTTCTTCACGCAATTGCATGCCTTCCCAGAAGCCCCAGGCCCAGGTTTCGCCGTCGATCAATTCCTTGCCATTTTGTTCCATGACACAAAACAGAGGCTCGTATTCTTGCGGGGCGACTTCAAAGGTGATCTGTATTTCATTCATGAAGCGGGCTACCAGGCCAGTAACGCGCTGCATTTCCTTTTCATTCTTGAACTTGGGTTCGCCCTGGTCAGGCAAGCCCCACACCAGTGGCAGCCATTCAGCCATCGGTATCACTTCCGGGCCCAGGGCAATGGCGGTCAGGTAGCCGTGCAGGGCATCCATGGTCATGCCATCGTCGCCGACTTTTTCCGACATCAGGAATTTGTCGAGTTCATTGAATTCTTTGTCGCTTAGTGGTTCGTCGAGATGCATGGAGTGACTCTTGAAAAGGTAAATATGAAAATACCGGAAGTTTAGCG
Source organism: Undibacterium sp. (assembly GCF_030683615.1). Lineage (NCBI taxonomy): Bacteria > Pseudomonadati > Pseudomonadota > Betaproteobacteria > Burkholderiales > Oxalobacteraceae > Undibacterium > Undibacterium sp. The sequence goes on along the minus strand of NZ_JAUXQE010000045.1, from coordinate 79,715 downwards.
CTTTGTGTGCTGGCTGTGCAGGACTTTTATCTCTAACCCAGTGAGAGGCACGTACAATAGCGACATGACAGATTTTACTCCCCCAGATTCTTTCGCCGGGCTGACACCCGAATTAGTCCTTGATGCCGTCGATAGTAGTGGCTTGCGCAGCGATGGTCGCATGTTGGCCTTGAATAGCTATGAAAACCGCGTTTATCAGATAGGCATAGAGGATGCTTCTCCTATTATCGCCAAGTTTTATCGCCCCTTGCGCTGGTCAGATGAAGCGATACAGGAGGAACATGACTTCGTCGCTGAGTTGCAGACGCACGAAATTCCTGTCATTGCTGCCTTGCGGGCAGACAATGGAAATAGCCTGCGTCACTATCAAGGATTCCGCTTTTCCTTGTTCAAGCGCCAGAGTGGCCGTGCACCTGAAACTGGTGACCCAGCCACGCTGGAATGGCTGGGACGTTTCATAGGACGCATACATGCCGTCGGCGCTACTACCAGTTATGCAGTTAGGCCAGCGTTGAATCCGCAAAGTTTTGGTGTATTGCCACGTGCGTGGTTGCTGGAGCATGATTTTATTCCAACTGATTTACTGGCGGCGTACGCCAGCGTTAGCCAGCAAGCCCTTGATGGTATTCAGGCTTGTTATGACAGGGCAGGCGAGGTGCTGCAACTACGCTTGCATGGTGATTGCCATCTGGGAAATGTCTTGTGGCTGGAATCTGGTCCAGAGGCTGGCCCGCACTTTGTCGATTTTGATGACAGCCGCATGGGACCAGGCATACAAGACTTATGGATGCTGTTATCGGGCGACCGTAGCGAAATGCAAAGCCAGTTGACCGATATTCTGGTGGGTTACGAAGATTTTTTTGAATTCGAGCCGCGTCAACTATATTTGATAGAGGCCTTGCGCACCTTGCGGCTTATCCATTATTCCGCCTGGCTGGCGCAGCGCTGGAGCGACCCGGCTTTTCCGGCAGCCTTTCCATGGTTTAACAGCCAGCGTTACTGGCAAGACCGCATACTTGAACTGCGCGAGCAGGTTGCTTTAATGGATGAGGCACCGTTGTGGCGAATTTAATACTGTTTTAGTCTCGTTCTTGATCAAATTACGAATAAGTCCGGCCTTATTGTAAAATCCCGCCAATTTTTAAACTATGATGAAAATGCACCATGACTCAAGACGAACTGAAACTTGTCGTCGCCCAGGCGGCAATTGCTTATGTAGTAGAAGGTGAAATTGTTGGCGTAGGTACCGGTTCTACGGCAAACTTTTTTATTGATGAACTAGCCAAGATCAAGCACAAAGTCAAAGCAGCTGTTGCGTCTTCTGAAGTGACGGCAGCACGTTTGCGTTCTCACGGTATTACCGTGCTGGATTTGAATGAAGTGACATCCATGCCAGTGTATATCGATGGCGCGGATGAAATCACACCGCAAGGTGCCATGATCAAGGGTGGCGGTGCGGCATTGACGCGCGAAAAGATCGTTGCATCTGTTGCTGAAAAATTTGTATGTATCGCTGATGGTTCCAAACTGGTGGACGTGCTGGGCAAGTTTCCTTTGCCAGTAGAAGTAATTCCCATGTCACACGCAGTCGTTGCACGCAAGCTCAATGCATTGGGCGGGGAGGCGCGTTTGCGCATGAAAGATGGACAGCCATTATTGACTGACAATGGCAATATGATTTTGGATGTACATGGCATGCAAATTCTTGATCCGCTGACGATGGAAGCAGAGATTAACAATATCGTGGGAGTGGTGACGGTTGGCTTGTTCGCTCGACAAGGTGCAAATGTTTGTCTTCTGGGGACTGCTGAAGGTGTGAAAACCTTGCAGTTCTGAAATTAGCAAGAGACTGGTATGGTTGTTTTGCAGTAAATACATGCCATTGCAGATGAATATGAAGTCATCAATTGTTCAATTCTATGAGGAGATGAAGCAAATGAACATGAATACAAAGAAAAAAACAGCCAAGTCACTAAGTTTCCTGGCCTCACTGACGGCAGCTTTGCTGATCTCAGCTTGTGCAACACAGTCGCCTACCACAGGAAGGCCTGTCATTGATGTTGCAATGACGCAGGCCATGCAAAGTAAGATCAGCCCAGATGCGGCCATTGCGATGCTCAAAGAGGGGAATCAGCGCTTTGTCTCCAGTAGCATGTTGAAACGCGATTTGCCTGGTCAGGTAAAAACCAGCGGAAGGGATGGTCAGTTCCCATTTGCCAGTGTAGTCAGTTGCATAGATTCGCGTTCTGAGCCTGCGCTCGTATTCGATCAAGGTATAGGTGATTTGTTTACTGCCAGAGTGGCCGGTAACATCGTTAATGAAGACATCCTTGGTAGCCTTGAATATGCTGCAAAGGTAGCTGGGTCTAAAGTCATCATCATTCTTGGTCATTCACATTGCGGCGCAGTGAAAGGAGCGTGTGATAATGCTAATTTGGGCAATCTGACACAACTGGTGGCCAAGATCATGCCGGCTGTGAAAGCGACGCCTGATAATCATGGCAGCGACCGTTCTTCAAAAAATCATCATTTTGTCGATGCAGTGGCAGAAATGAACGTGAAAATGACGGTCAAGGCAGTGACAGAAAAGAGCGTGGTATTGAAAGAAATGGCCGACAAGGGCCAGATCAAGATCGTCGGAGCCATGCTGGATGTTGAAACGGGAAAAATCGCTTTCTATTGATAAAGTCAGATCGAAACAAACAAAAAAGCCCGCTAAGCGGGCTTTTTTGTTTAGACGCGACTCAATTACTCTGTCGGCGGAACATAGCCAGTAGCAGCATCGGCCCCATCGCCAAAGAAATGTTTTTCCATCTGCGTTGCCAGATACTTGCGGGCGCGAGTGTCAGCCAGATTCAGGCGGTTCTCATTCACTAGCATGGTCTGGTGTTTGAGCCACGCAGCCCAGGCTTCTTTGGACACGCTTTCATAAATTCTTTTGCCCAATTCACCTGGGTAAGTTGGAACGTCTAGACCTTCGGCTTCTTTGTCTAATTTAATGCAGTGGACCATGCGGGCCATGTTGGTGCTCCTTAATGTGAATCTTGATAAGTCTTGAAAACAGCCTGAATTATACGGGCAGTGGCTTAGAGTTGCTTGATCAGAACCAAAGACTTGCGTTGCCAGTTATACATTTTTTGCCTGTCTTTCGGCAAATCGTCTACCGAAGCACTAACAAAACCGCGTTTCAGGAACCAGTGAGCAGTGCGCGTCGTTAATACAAACAGACTATGGAAGCCAGCCCGGCGCGCACGTTTTTCCAGATGCTTGAGTATGCGTTCGCCGTCGCCTTGGCTTTGCACTTCCGGATTCACAGTCAGGCAAGCCATTTCTGCCATCTTTTCAAAAGGGAAGGGGTAGAGGGCGGCACAACCAAATATCACGCCATCATGCTCAATGACAGAGAAGTAATTGATCTCCCGTTCTATCAGTTCACGTCCACGCTTGACCAGGGTGCCATCGGCTTCCAGCGGTTCTATCAACTTGATAATGCCGCCTACGTCTTCAATCGTGGCCTCGCGCAAGCTTTCCAGGTTTTCTGAAGACACCATGGTGCCCACGCCATCATGGGTGAACAATTCCAGCAGGGCAGAACCATCCATCTTGTACGGGACGATGTGAATACGCGGAACACCACCACGCGATGCCTTGATCGCGTGTTCCAGATAAAACGCAGAATCCAGTGGCAAATAGCCTGCCTTTAATTCTTGCTCGGCTTGCATAAAAGATAATTCGCGGATTTCATCATTATCCTGATCCACCATCATCGGTGTTTCAGAGATGAAAATCAGTTTATCGGCACGCAAGGCGGAAGCTGCCGATACGGCAACGTCTTCCATCGTCAAATTGAATGCTTCACCCGTTGGTGAGAAGCCCAGAGGTCCAAGCAAGACCAGATTGCCTGCATCAAGGATTCGGTGAATCGTTTCATACGCGACCTTGCGGGCAATGCCTGTCAATTGAAAGTCAACTCCGCCAACGATGCCGATCGGTTTTGCGGTGACAAAATTTCCAGAAATGATACGTATGGCAGAGTGGGCCATCGGTGTATTTGGCAAGCCCTGGCTAAATGCAGCTTCTATGTCCAGTCGCAATTCACCAGCAGCTTCTTTTGAACATTCCAGCGCTGCTGTATCGGTAATCCGTATGCCGTTGTGAAAAGCGCCTTCTACGCTACGTAATGCCAGTTGTTCGGCTACCTGGGGTCGTGAGCCATGGACGATGACAATCTTGATACCCAAGGCATGTAAAAGTGATAAATCTTGCGCCAGAACCGGCAGGGCACCTGCCATGACCAGTTCGCCGGGGAAGGCAACCACGAAGGTCTTTCCACGGAAGGCATGAATATAGGGCGCGACTGAGCGCAGCCAGTGAACGAATTGAACGGGATTTTCCATCCGCCAATTATAATCTGAGACGAGAAAACAGATGGTCAATCAACGTGGTCGATTGTACACATTGACAGATTCATTCGCAAAACCCGTGTTTTCAGTGTGTATATGTTGACTTGATACGCTCCAGCTTGCCTACATACAAATCATGGGCTTTGCGGGTTGTGCTATTGGCCTTGGCCAGGAGTAGTTCTTCAGTCGCATCAGGTATCTCACCCAGCTTCAGGTGTGCCAGCGCCAGCCATAAATGAAATTCATCATAGTTGGCGTCGCGTTTTATCTCACGCTTGAACAAGGTTTTTGCTTCAGCAAAGTCACCACGTTGCATGGCAGCCAGGCCGCGATTGAAGAAATGGAAAGGTGGATAGGGTTGTAATTCTTCGAGACGGCTGAAATAGACCTGTGCTTCCAGTGGGCGACCGGATTTGCGCAAGACTTCAGCCAGATTGCTTAAAGCCAGCGTGTTGTCGGGTTCTTTTGTCAATATTTGTTTGAACACATTTTCAGCCAATTGGAAATTGCCGTGTTGGCGATAAATAACCCCCAGTGTATTGTAGGCTGTCAGGAAATTAGGGTCGGTGCGCAATGCCTCGCGGGCAAACCAATAGGCATCATTGACATTGTGTTGCGCCAGTAATTCTGCCGCACGATTATTCATGTACATGGCGATCACAGTCGCTTCACTGATCAGCACTGTTTTTTGCCCCAGAATTTCACTTGGTGGCAAGAAATCTATCACCATTCTTTGATGATATTCATCTGCATTGCGCAAGAAACCAGATCGCCTGCCCAGCACGATATTGACGTGGCCAGCAGCAAAGTACAGATCATTATTGCGACTCCATGATTCATTAATCAACACATTTTGATATTGCACATCCAAACCCAGTTGTTTGGCAAAGGCTGCAGTCATGAGCACTAACGATAAACAGTTGCCAGAGCGTGCTGCAAATGCCTGTGCGGCATTGCGTGTCATTTCAGCATCATATTCCAGCTTGATCTGGCGCTTGCTTGAGATTGCTTCAAACAAAGCTCTTTGTGGTCCTCGTTTGCTTAACTGAGGCATGATTTCCTGATGCAGATAGGATTCCATGTCTTTGCTGACAGTCAGCACATTTTCTTTGTCGATGGGAATGGAACTGGGTGCAAATTCCTGATCATGAAAGTGCAGCTCACTCAGTTTTTGCGTTCCTGATGTCGCGCAGGCTGCTAGCAAGCATGTGAAAAACAGAATAGTCCAAGTTTTCATTTTGCCCCCCGCAAGTATCACGATAAGTAAAATTGATGATCAGGTCAGTTTTTGTTTATTCAGTATAGATCAAATTGTTTTGAAATTTCTTGCTGCTAAACCTGCTTTGTTCTGGGTGGTAAATGAATAAGTAAAAAAACAACATTGAGCAACTCTGCCAAAAATCTGGGATAATGGAAAGTGCTATGTCTTCAAATCAAACACCTAAAAACTCCCCCCAAAAAGCAATGCCCAATGTGATAGATGGTTTATCGGGATTGCGCGAACTTCGACAACAATTGCGCGAAACAGCTGGCAAGCCAGAATCGCCTGACAACAAGCCTCTAAAGGAAAATGTCGCTGAGCGAGTTCGTATGCCCAAAGTACAGAATACAAGATCGCAGCCAAATCGCAATAAGTCTGCGACAACTGCAAGCGAACCTCCAGCCGCAAGAAAAAAAATAACTGGGCCAGCCAGGGAAGCGGCGCCATTGCCATTTCGTAATCCCTTGCCACCTATCAGCTATCCTGAAGAGTTACCAGTATCCGGCAAACGGGCAGAAATTGCCGAGGCTTTGCAAAAGCATCAGGTCATTATTGTCTGTGGTGAAACTGGCTCCGGTAAAACCACGCAATTACCAAAAATCTGCCTGGAACTGGGGCGCGGCCAAAAAGGCATGATAGGCCATACCCAGCCACGCCGGATTGCTGCGTCGTCTACCGCCAAACGTATTGCGCAAGAATTGAACTCACCGCTGGGTGAACATGTTGGTTTTAAAGTCCGTTTTACCGATACTCTGAGCAAGGGCGCATCGGTCAAGCTGATGACCGACGGTATCTTGCTGGCAGAAACCCAGACCGACCCGCTGTTAAAACAATATGACACCATCATCATTGATGAGGCGCATGAGCGCAGCCTGAATATTGATTTCCTGCTCGGTTACCTGAAGCAATTGCTGCCCAAGCGTCGTGACCTGAAGATCATCATCACTTCAGCCACGATCGATGCCCAGCGCTTCGCCAATCATTTTGCTGATACCAGGGGGGCAGAACCCAAGCCTGCTCCCGTGATTGAAGTGTCGGGCCGTTTGTATCCGGTAGAAGTGCGCTATCGCCCGATACAGGATACAGAAAAAGATAAAGAACGCGATTTGATGACGGCCATTACTGATGCCGTTGATGAATTGTGCCGCGTAGGTTCTGGTGACGTACTTGTATTTTTGCCAGGCGAGCGTGAGATTCGTGATGCTGCTGAAGCCCTGCGCAAACATCATCCACCGCATGTAGAGATTTTGCCCCTGTTTGCCCGTTTGTCGGCGCAAGAGCAGGAGAGGGTATTCAAGATCTCGAATGCACGCCGTATCGTCCTTGCTACAAATGTGGCCGAAACCTCGCTGACCGTACCTGGCATACGCTACGTCGTCGATGCCGGTCTGGCGCGTGTCAAACGCTATAGCTACAGGAATAAAGTCGAGCAATTGCAGATAGAGGCAGTAGCCCAGTCGGCTGCCAATCAGCGGGCTGGCCGTTGCGGTCGCGTTGCGGCGGGTGTTTGCATACGTCTGTACGATGAGCAGGATTATCTGCAAAGGCCAAAATTTACCGAGCCAGAAATTTTGCGCTCATCCCTGGCAGCAGTCATTTTGCGGATGAAATCGCTGCGCCTGACTGATGTCGAGACTTTTCCCTTCATTGAGCCGCCACCTGGCCGGGCGATTGCTGACGGTTACCAGCTCTTGCAAGAATTGGGAGCCATGGACGAAGTCAATCAGTTGACGCCGGTTGGCAGGCAGTTGGCGAAACTGCCGCTGGACCCGCGCGTTGGTCGCATGATCCTGGCAGCGCGCGACAACCAGGCCTTGCAGGAAGTGTTGATCATTGCTGCCGCATTGTCGGTGCAAGATCCGCGTGATCGCCCGATGGAGGCGCAGGCGGCAGCAGACATGGCGCACAAGAAATTTGCCGATGAAAAGTCTGAATTCCAGTCTTACCTGAAAATCTGGAAATGGTTTGAAGATGCCATTGAGCACAAGAAAACCAATCGCCAGTTGCAAGACAATTGCCGCGCCAATTTCCTGAGTCAGATGCGCTTGCGCGAATGGCGAGAAGTGCATTCGCAATTGTTGACGATAGTAAAAGAGCAGGGCTGGCGTTTAAATGAAGCACCTGCCACTTATGAGCAATTGCACTTATCTCTATTGACGGGTTTGCTGGGTAATATCGGTTACAAGTCAGATGAAGAAGCGCATTACCTAGGCGCGCGTGGTATCAAGTTTTATATCTGGCCAGGTTCTACCCTGGCCAAAAAAGCCGGACGCTGGATCATGGCGGCTGAGCTGGTTGATACTACACGCCTGTATGGCCGTTGCATCGCCCAGATCAATCCTGAATGGCTGGAAAAAATCGGCGAGCACCTGCTGAAAAAATCCTATGGTGAACCACGCTGGGAGAAACGTGCCGGTCAGGTATCTGCCTTCGAACGTGCGACCCTGTACGGTCTGGTCGTGTATAGCCAGCGGCGAACCCAGTATGGATTGACGCACCCTGCAGAGGCACGCGAGATGTTCATCCGCGATGCACTGGTCGAAGGTGAATTTGATACCCGCGCCCCTTTCTTTGCGTATAACCAGAAACTGGTACGCGAGATAGAAAACCTCGAACATAAATCACGCCGTCTGGATGTGCTGGTGGATGAAGAACTGATCGTGGCTTTCTATGACCAGCACTTGCCAGTCGATGTCTATAACGCCGTCTTGTTTGAAGAGTGGCATAAGGAAGCGACCAAAGCCAATCCCAAGCTCTTGTACCTGAACAAGGACGAGTTGATGCGCCATGAAGCGGCTGGCGTTACCACGGATTTATTCCCCAAGAGCATGCAGGTGTCAGGCGTGGCCTTGCAGCTCAGTTATCACTTTGAGCCTGGTAGTCCGCGCGATGGTGTGACTCTGACCGTGCCTCTGTTTTCACTTAATCAGGTCTCGGCAGACCGCTGTGAATGGCTGGTACCCGGCATGCTGAAAGAAAAAGTGCATTTGCTGATCAAGTCCTTGCCGCAAAAAATACGTCGTCACTGTGTGCCTATTCCTGAATATGCAGCAGGCTTTTGTGAGCGCAATGATTTTGGCAAAGGCAACTTCCTTGATGCAGTGATTGCAGATATACGCGAGCAAAAAGGTTTGCTGTGCAAGACCACGGACTTTAAATTCGAGACTGTGCCTGTGCATTTGACGATGAACTTTAAAGTCGTCGATGAACATGGCCGTCAACTGGAAATGGGACGTAACCTGGCCAGCCTGCGGGCGGAATTTGGTGGCCAGGCACGCGAGAGTTTCCAGCGTATTGCCAGTGCCGAGAAACTGGCTTTGCTAGATACAAATCCAGTTGCGATCAAGCAGGCTGCTGTGGCAGAAGACAAATCAGTCCGTAATGCCGGGAAACCAGCAACTGCCAACGTCCAGACTGGTGCCGCAATACCGGCATTCAAGCAGGAAAACCTGACAGCCTGGACTTTCGACAGCTTGCCCGAATTGCTGGAAGTCCAGCAGGGTAAACAGACCCTCATTGGTTATCCAGCTCTGGTGGATAAACTCACGCATTGCCATATTGAGGTCTTTGATGACCCTGATGAAGCGGCGCGTATACATCGCATAGGCATGCGGCGTCTGTTTGCCTTGCAGTTGAAAGAGCAGATCAAGTTCCTGGAAAAAAATATCCCTGGTTTGCAGCAGATGGGCATGCAATTCATGGCGCTGGGTTCGCAGGAAGAATTGCGTGACCAGATTATTCAGGTCGCCATAGAAAGTGCCTTCCTGCAAAGCCCTTTACCTGCCAATTCAGGTGAATTCAACAAGCGCAGGGATGAAGGTAAGGCCAGGTTGAATTTGCTTGCCAATGAAATTGCCCGCACAGCCGCACAGATACTGGCTGAATACCATGGATTGCCGAAGAAACTGCAAGGCATCAAGGCGCATGCGCAAGCTGCTGCCGATATGCAGGCGCAATTGCAGATGCTGGTGACCAAGCACTTTATTGCGGAAAATGATTTCACCCAGTTGTCGCACTTCCCGCGTTACCTGAAAGCGATCACGGTACGCATGGACAAGCTGCGTGCCGATCCGGCGCGTGACCAGAAGTTGGTGGCTGAATGGAATAGTGTCGCCCAGGCCTGGCAACGTCACCCGCGCAAGACCGGTGTTGATGCTGATCCAAAACTGCTGGAGTTTCGCTGGTTGCTGGAAGAACTCAGGGTCTCGCTGTTTGCCCAGGAGCTGCGTACACCCATGCCGGTGTCAGTCAAGCGCTTGCAAAAAGTGTGGGAAAGTTTGCAGCGATAGCCGTCAATAGATCATCAGTAAATGAGTAATAGCATGGCCGCATGCAAAGCTTGTTTGCTTGTTGTATGCTAAGGGCAGGCAGACAGGTTAATACACCTGATACTGCCTGCTTTTTTTATAGGCATGCTGAAATTCATGAATCATAAACTGAACCCTGCAACGATCTTCTTGCTTGTCATACCGCCTTTGCTCTGGGCGGGCAATGCTGTCGTCGGGCGTATGATTCATGAGATGGTGCCGCCTATCACTCTGAATTTTATTCGATGGGTATTGGCCTTTTTGATACTCTTGCCCATGGCTTTCCATATTTATCGCCGCGATAGCATGTTATGGCGTAACTGGCGGCGCTATGCGGTACTGGGTTTGCTGGGTGTGGGTTTGTACAATGCCTTGCAATACCTGGCCTTGCAGAGTTCTACACCGATTAACGTCACACTGGTTGCTGCCAGCATGCCGGTGTGGATGATGATGGTTGGTAGCCTGTTCTTCCAGGCCAAGGTCTCTCGCTGGCAACTGGCCGGTGCAGTATTGTCTATCGTTGGTGTGTTGATTGTCTTAAGCCGTGGTGAAATAAGGCAATTGCTGTCGCTGCATCTGGTTCTTGGCGATATTTTCATGATCATTGCCACCATCACCTGGTCAGTCTATAGCTGGTTGCTGACGCGCGGTAACGATGGTGAGTTACGCAATCACTGGGCTGATTTCTTACTGGCGCAAGTCAGCTTTGGTGTATTGTGGTCCGGCTTATTTTCTGCAACTGAATGGGTTGTTACCAAGCCGGTCATACACTGGAGCCCCATGCTATTCGCGGCCCTGGCTTTTGTTGCCATCGGCCCGGCAGTGATTGCTTTTCGTTGCTGGGGCTTAGGCGTACAAAGGGTAGGGCCGAATATTGCTGCTTTTTTCAACAACCTGACGCCCCTGTTTGCTGCCCTGATGTCAGCTGCCTTTTTGGGGGAAGCACCGCATGTGTTTCATGCGCTGGCATTTATGTGCATCGTCGGTGGCATTATCCTGTCTTCGCGGCGCTAGATTTTTTTATCGAGTTCTTGGTTTAAATTGGGTCGCCAACGCCTATAGGCGCAGGAGCGATGTTGACGATGAGTGAAAATAGTTGCTCATATTTGTAACGTTCGCCAGCATCATCGAGCATTTTGCGGTTTTCCAAAAATGCGGCATCAACTTCTTTCCAGTCCTGGTCATTCAGCACTTGCCTGGCTATGGGCATGATGCGCTCTTCTTCTGCGCGCATGTGGGCAAAATAAAAATGGGCGTACTGCTCCACAAGATCACGAAATCGTGCAAAAGCAGGTTTGCCACCAAATTCATAATCCAGCAAAGCATGAAATAACCTGTGCACCATCAATTCACCTTTACTGTGTTGTTCACTTAAGGCATCAAGTTCACTGTCGAGTTGATGTGTTCTTTCCTTGATTTTCGCAAACAGGTATTGATCTTCTTTGGGGTGATGGACTTTTTCAGGATATTCCATGATGTAATACAGCATCGCCCGGAATACTTTCAGATCAGGCGCATTGCCGCCACTTTCTATTTGCCGGACGAAATAGCGCATACCTTGTATGACTGATGACAAGTGTTCGTGCTCATCTTGTATGACGCGCAGCGAAGCAGGGTAAATATTTCTGACTGACATGGCGTGTCTCCTTGCTATTCTTTTTATTACTTTACTTTGGCAGAGACAGGGGGCTCTTGATCAGGATCAAAGGTGCTGGCTTGACTGGTTGATAAAAAATTAGCCACGCAAGCGAAGCTTGCGCGGCTATATTGCATTCTGATTGTGTGAAAACGCTACTTGGCGTTCAATGTATTCTGAAAATCAGACTTAATGTATTAACGTTTTGCTTGTATCGCTTCGATCTGATCCATGATTTTATTCATGCGTACAAATACTGCCTGATAGGGGGCGGGAGAAGCCAAGTCAACACCTGCACTCTTGACCAGTTCGTAGGGATACGCAGAGCCGCCTGCTTTCAGGATGTTCAGGTATTTATCCCTGGCGCCAGCTTGCCCTTTCAGGATTTCATCTGCAAACATGGAGCCAGCAGCGATGGAAGTTGCATACTGGAATACATAAAAGCGATTGTAGAAGTGTGGAATATAAGCCCATTCTACGGCATAGGCATCATCTATCTTCATGACGTTTTCTTTGTCACCATGATAGCTTTTCAGGATGTCGCCATAGATTTTCGATAATGCTTCACCAGTCAGGGATTCACCTTTGTCTACTTTGGCATGTACTTCACGCTCAAAGTCGGCAAACATGGCCTGGCGGAAGAAAGTGCCGCGCAGGTTTTCCAGTGCTGAACCGAGATACAGGAGGCGCTCATCATCGCTTTTGGCGATCTTTAGCATATGGTCAAGCAGGAAAACTTCATTGGTGGTTGATGCAATTTCCGCTGTGAAAATCGGATAGTCAGCGCTGATGAAAGGCTGATGCTTGTTGGCCAGATAGGAATGCATGGCATGACCCCATTCATGTCCCAAAGTTGACACCGATTCATAATCATCGTTGTAATTCAACAGCACGTAGGGGTGAACATCGTAGGCCGAGCCATTCATGTATGCGCCTGAGCGCTTGCGTGGACGTGGGTAAACATCCATCCATCGTTCTGTCGTGGCTTTGGTCATGGCTTTGACATAGTCGTCACCTAAAGGCTTGACTGACTCCAAAACCAGTTTGACACCATCCTTGATTGTGTATTTGAAATCGCCAGATACCAGGGGGGGATAGATGTCGAAATAGCGCAGGTCTTTTACCCCAAGCAGTTTGGCTCGCAATTTGAAGTAGCGGTGCAGGGTAGGCAGGTTGGCCCTGGTTTGCGATACCAGTGTGTCATAGACTTCGCGTGGCACCTTGTTGTTATCCAGTGCTTGCGTCAAAGAATCGGGATAGTTGCGTATCTTGGCGTAGGCTGAGTCGCGTTTTAATTGTTCGTAAAACATAACGCCATAACTGCGTTCAAATTCTTTCCATTTACCCCAGAATGCGTCAAATACAAGTTGGCGATCTGCCCGGTTGGGGGCCGCACGGTATTTGGTATAGGCGGACTGATCTATGCGTACTTCTTCACCAGTCGATAATTTGACCTTGGGCCATGGCATATCTGCATTTGACAAGGTGGAATAGACAGCGCTGGCAGTATTGGTTGCCATACCAAAGGTTGCGACGATTTCTTCGCCTTTTTTATCCAGGGTATGCTGGCCGGAACGCAAGATGTCATCTAACTGATGGGTATAGATCTTCAAGCCTTTTTCTTTAGACTGGAATGCAGCTATTTTTTTTGCACCTATACTCAAAATTTCTGGTCTGAGGAAAGACGTTGCTTCTTCCACTTTACTGCCCAAAATGTCCGAGCGCTGGCCCAGGTCTGCACCAGCATTGTCACCAGTGTCCTGATCGCGGAACTGGAAGGCATAGCTGGAAAGACGGGCATAGCGCTTCCACAAGTCAGCATTCAGATCCAGGCACGTCTTGAAGCGGGCAATATTGTCGCCCAGGTGACCGCTACAGGTTTGAAACTGTTTTAACTGGACCTCCAGCGTCATGGCATCTTTATCCCAATCAGCCTTGGTCTGATACATGTCTTTCAAATTCCATCGATCTGCTTCTGTCTCATTGGGATGGGCAGCAAAGGCAAAGCTTGGCAGGGTCAATGCAACAGCGAACAAGTTGCGAACAAGATGTTTATGCATGGTTTATGGTCCAGTTTGGATTTTTTGGATTAATGGATGTGCAACAAATGCAGGATAGTGGCTTATTGTTTATTTAATATCAACACATTTCAATGTAGTCATATTGACCCTGCACTTGAGGCCATATTTTGGTCTGAAAGTTCACAATTGAAAAGCAAATTTGGAAATATATTTACCATTTCCAAAACTTGAAATTGTCAAATAATTAATTAATTCGCAACTAAACCTGGCTTATGGTTACACAATGGCGGTAAATCCAAAAAAAGCACATATGTGCAAAAAAGGCGAACCATGGTTCGCCTTTTTGTGCAGGTAAACTCAATTACTTGCTACTCAATTCCACCTTGATCAAATTATCATCAGGTTTGCGATCCACATACTTGATATCTGGATCGATGCCTGCTTTGGCGGGCATGCCTTTGACGATGAGTTTGAATTCCATTTCTTTCTGGTGGATGAACTGGCGCTGACGCAGCAAGGGTTTGCCGTCTTTGTCGTCTATGCCTATGTCCATCCAGTCTTTCAGAGGGACTTCTTTTTCTACACCCAATTCATCGGCCTTGAGTTTATTGCTGGTGACTTTGAGCGTCACTTCGTGCTGACCATCAGACAAGGCTGTAGCCGTTGCTGAAATGGCGCGATTTTCATACAGGGTGATGGAGTCAAACAGATCATCAATCACATATTGCTGCTCAGTCGGCGTGACTTCACGCAAGGCCTTGGTCAGGGCAGTGCTGCTAGGATAAGGTGCGCCCTTGTTGGCATGGCGTGCGATGACTTGGCGCAAGGCCTGATTGACTTTGTCTTCGCCGATCTGGTCTTGCAGCAAGTACATGGCCAGGCTGCCTTTGGCATAGTGGATATAGTCTTGATTTTCATTTTGTGCCAGCGGCAGTTCTTTTTTCCTTTCCTGACTGCGGCCCTGTAAATAGCGATCCAACTCAAACTGCAAGAAGCGGCGCATGGTTGCATCACCATAGGTATGCTTCATGACCATCAGGGCAGAATACTGTGCCAAGGTTTCCACCAGCACTGTGCCGCCTTTGCTATTGCCCGAGATGACTTGATGTGCCCACCATTGATGGGCGACTTCATGTGCTGTTACATAGAATGGATAATCAATTTCCTTGGGATTGTTATCATCGACACGGGCAATGAAGCCTATGCTTTCTGAGAAAGGTATGGTGTTGGGGAAAGCCTGCGCAAATCTGGCATACCGTGGAAATTCAATGATACGGACCAGTTTGTGCTGATACGGACCAAAGTTCTTGGTGTAATAATCCAGTGATTTTTGCACGCCTTTCACCATACGGTCTACATTGTATTCATGTCCTCTGTGATAATTGATTTCTATGGGAGTGTTTTGCCATTTCGCCTGTTTGACTTCATAACGTCCTGACAGGAAGGCATAAAAATTCAAGATGGCTTGCTCTGGCACGTAGTGATAATAGTTGCGCCCTTGTTCTTGCCATTGACGCTTTAAAGTGCCAGGTGCAACTGCCATTTGATCTGCAGAGGTTGACACTACCGCATCAAAACTGATCCAGTCGGCATCATTGGCGATATAATTGTTTTCCAATGCCTTGGGATCATCCCTTTCAGCCATTCTCTCCTTTTCAGGCAAGCCATGCTCGCGTCTGGTTTTATCTTCTCTGAGTTCCAGAGCTGGCTGATAGCCTATATGTGGCATCAACATGCTATTGAAGAAGCTGCCATTGTAGTAAAGAGGGCTACCCTGGCTCATACCCAGGAAGTTTTTGGGCGCGATTTTAAGTTCAAAATTGAAATTCAATTTCTCACCTGCCGCTAAAGGTTCTTTAAGTTTGTAGCTATGAAACCCCAGCTTGCTATCGGCTATATTTCTTTCATTCGGTAAATCCCATTCCATCTTGATGATGTCTACATCGTCTTTTTGCGTGATAAAAATTTCTTGTATAGCGTGGTTGCTGCGATTGACGAGTTGGTAGCTACCTTTGATATGGCTGCTACGGGTTTCCGGGAAAATGTCTACATTCAGCTTGACATCGCTAATGCGTGGCTGTGCCTGGTTGGCATACTGTTTATAACGTTTTTCATATTGGGCATTATCAGTTTGCTGGGCAAACTGGTTTTGATAAGGATTGAGGATATTCGTAAAGTAAAAAATCGCAGCACCAGTCAACAAAAAGACACTGGTGCCAGCCAACATCAAAATCGAATTGCCGCCTGAGAAAGCCTGTTTTGCCAGGCGTAAACGCAGGCGGAAATCGGTGGTAGTGCCACGTACCCACATCATCAAAGACAGGCTGACCAGGATCAAGGCTGCACCGGTCCAGTAAGTCAGATACCAGCGTGAGATCGCCAGCATGTGGCCATAACCATTCATGTCAGAATAAGTAACAGATGGTGTCACTGCATAGTTGAACATGGGATGCTCCACACCCAGTGCAGGCAAGGCTATCGTGGCAGCGTAATACAGTATGATCAAAAAATAAGCCAGATACTTGTGATTGACGATAACTTGCAAGGAAATCGCTAGTACAGCTAACAAGGCATATTCCGGCCATTGCATCAGAAACAGCTGCTGCACATACTGGGCTAACTCATAATTGTTATAGCCTTTGATGGTCTGTAGCAGGATGCCGCACAACATCAATACGAAGAGCATGATGCCTTGCAAGGCGATCAGTGCGATCAGCTTTGCAGCGAATGGCAAATAGCTTGGAATGGGTAGTGCGTCGAGAAGTTGCGCAATGCGCGCATCCCGTTCACGCCATACCAGTTCTCCGGCATAAAAAGTAGTGATGGCAAGCATGAAGATACCAAAGCTGCCACCCAAAATCTCCAGTACCGCATAGGTCACAGGATAAGTGGGCGTACCAAACATTTTAGTGATGGAACTGGAAATCGCAAACATGAACAAAACGCCAGCCAATAGTATGACGATGAAATAAACATTTTTTACTGACTCCCGCAAATTCAGCATGCTCTCGGCATACAGTAACTTCAAGATTCTGTTACCTGAGAAAATGGGTGTAACTTTTTGCAGTAGCATCGTGGCGGGTAACGTTGTAGCAGCCTCTTTCTTTTGCTTGCCTGTCGTGTTGATCGTTGCGAATTTAAAGCGCCAGTAGCACAGCGCCAGACTGGCAAGGCCAAGACCCAGCCATATCAGACGGTTGATGAGAAAAACGCCATCCAGAGCGATTTGGCGGGCATTCTTGTCGGCTATGCTCCAGTATTCAGTCATCATGCTGACGGCAGAAGAACCAAAGGGATCAAGCAGTGCAGCCATGGTCTTGTTGTCGAGATCAGCCCGCAACGAACGGGCGACCAGATAGCCGATAATCAACAGCACGCTGGACACATACACCGGCATCATGCGACGTGTAAGTGCGCCAAGGGTAAAGAAAATACCACCAAAAATTATAAAATTCGGCAATATCGCATACAGATAGGGCATGACATATGACAAAGGCTGTACTGCACCCAGCCTGACAGCTTCTATGCCCGGCAAATAACAACCCAGCCATGCACCCAGACCGAGCCCAGAAAAAATGATGATGCTGGTCAGCAGGGCAGCCAAAAAGCGACCTGCGAGATATTGGAATTTGCTGATGGGGGCGCTGTAGAAAAAATGCCAGGTGTGGTGTTCTATATCCTGGTGCGTCGCTTGTCCCATCAATGCCGCAACCGTGCTGATGCCCAGATAGCCAAGGAAGGTGATGCTTTGAAAAACGGCTACTGGGGCATTGATATAAACCTTGCCGCCAAAACCGATGGACGCGCCGGCAAATAAGCCACCTGCTGCTGCCATCCATAGCAGGGCCAGGCAAAAGAAAACCAGAAAATAGACATAAGTGGACAGGCTGTGGGATTTCTGGCGCAGCTCAAACATGAGTATCGCTAACATGACGACTCCTCAGGCTGCGCGTTGAACTGGCAATGCAGCAGGGCTGGGCAGCAAACCAGCCATCGCAGCGAAATACACATCTTCCAGATTGCCTTGGGTCGCGTCAAAGCCATGATCTGGCTGTTCGTCCGCATAGACGTGGATGAGCGTACGGCCCGAAGTCAGGCGACTGGAGATGACTTGATACTTTTGCTGGCAGGCTGCGAGTTCAGTCTTCTCAACAAAGCGTTTCCAGATTTTGCCCTGGATCTGTGCGATCAAAGAAAGCGGCTGTCCGGTTAGTATTACCTGGCCTTTGTTGATGACAGCCATGTTGTTGCACAGGTCAGCCACATCTTCAACGATATGGGTGGAAAGGATGACGATTTTTTCTGTACCTATGTCAGACAGCAAATTATGAAAGCGTACCCGTTCTTCCGGGTCTAGGCCAGCCGTAGGTTCATCAACGATGATCAGTTTTGGGTCGCCGAGCAAGGCCTGCGCAATGCCAAAACGCTGACGCATGCCACCAGAGAAGCCACCCAGGTGCTTGTTTTTGACATTGTAGAGATTGGTTTGATGGAGTAAAGCCTCAACCACCTCTTTACGTTGTTTGCGATTATCCAGCCCCTTCAGGACCGCAAAGTGATCCAGCAAGTCATAGGCGCTGACCTTGGGGTAAAGGCCAAAGTCTTGCGGTAGATAGCCAAGCAAACGGCGTATCTGATCCTTTTGTTCATGGATATTGATATTGTCCAGCAGCGCAGTGCCTGAATCGGCATCCTGTAAAGTCGCCAGCGTGCGCATCAGGGTTGATTTGCCCGCACCATTTGGTCCCAGCAAGCCAAACATCCCTGCAGGTATGGTCAGGTTGATATCATTGAGTGCCTGTACACCGTTACTGTATAGTTTTGAGAGATGTTGTATGCGAAGTTCCATGCTTTTTCCTTGTTGTAATTGAATCATTCCTTGCGCGGTTGGCGCCGGTAGATATATCTTATGCAAATGGAATGTGCAAATGGAAAGATGCGATGAAACAGGTATGAGCAGGGACGGAAGCGAGAAATTGGGGATTGAATTAGTCACCCTGGAACGAGATTGGCATCTTGTCAGGCTTATTAGGTCAAAGTGCTGCAAGTTTGTGTTTGATGCGATATAATGGAGCTTGGCGGGCCCCTGCGCATTGCGGCATGGCCAATCTGGTCAGGTCGGGAACGAAGCAGCCACAGTCATTTCCCGTAAGTGCCGCAGATCAGGCTCGCCAACTTCTCCTTTCAAATTCCCCAGCTTAAATTCTCGTAACATGGGTTGCCATGTGGTCTAGTTTTGCTCAATGCTATGCGGCAAACTTGTCAGTTTGATTGACAGGAGCGATGAGGGGTAATAGCAGGCTGATGGTGGTTCCTTCGCCTGGTTCACTTTCCAGATCGATTTTGCCCCCAAGGACATCCGTTACCAGATTGTAGACGATATGCATTCCCAGGCCAGAACCTCCTTTGCCAAGTTTCGTTGTAAAGAAGGGGTCAAAGACACGGGCGAGGTGTTCAGGTGAAATGCCTGTACCATCATCACTGAAGATAATTTCAACCTGATGCTGACCAAACAGCCTGGTTTTCAGGTACATATTTCCGTGCTCGAGATTTTCAAATGCGTGGGTCAGGCAGTTATTGACAGAATTTGTAATAATTTGCGCCAGAGCACCCGGATAACTTTCCATCATGATATCAGGTGTAAAGTCTATATGCAGGTGATGAGTACTCCTGCTATACATAGGTTCCAAAGTGACCAGAATTTCATTAAGTGTCGTGCTAAGGTCAAAATTGCGCCGGTGATTGCTGGACTGGTCCACGGCCACTTGTTTGAAACTGAGAATTAACTGTGCTGCCCTGTCCAGGCTACGTACTAGGATATTCGCGCCCTTGCTGGTTTCACGAGTTAGCTGTGCCAGGACAGAGCGACGTGGCTGCGTAGTGGATAATTCATTTTCCATGGTGACTGCATGGTCTTGCAAAGTTGAGGCTACCGTGACGCTGTTTCCTATGGGTGTATTCAACTCATGCGCAATACCGGCGACTAAAGAACCTAGTGCGGCCATTTTTTCTGAACGTATCAATTCACCTTGCATGGCGGTCAAACTGTCTAGTGCATTTGCCAGTTCATTATTGGTTTCTTCCAGGCTTAGTGTGCGTTGCACTACCCGTTTTTCCAGATCTGCGTTCAATTGACGGATTTCATTTTCTATAGCGCGTATCTGGCTTATATCGATGGGTGTAAAGATAACCATCTTGTTGCCACCAGATTCAAATAACCTTGAAGACAGTAAACAGGTGGCGATTTTGCCATTTTTATAGCGAAATCGCATTTCAAACTGGTCGACAAAACCCTGCTCTTTGAGTAATTTTAGATAGTTTTCCCGTAAAGAGACGTCTTCCCAAAGCTGTAGTTCTTGCGGGGTTTTTCCCATCATTTCATGGACTTGAAAACCGGTTTGCCTCAGCAGGCTGTCATTCACTTCAACCAGTTTGTCATCTGCCAAACTGATCAACGCCAGGGGAACAGGCGAAAATTTAAATAGATTGACGAATTTGCTTTCACTAACGCGTAGTGACATTTCGGATTTTCTTAAGGAGTCTTCCGAGAGATGCAGGCGATGTATATGTACCCATAAAGAAAACGTCAATATGCACAAAAGCAGTATCGTAATCCCTGAAAATACCAGACGGTCACGCGTGCGTTCGCGCCACGGCATCAGGATGGAATCGCTGTCGCGGGCAAAAACTGACACGATAGGGAAGCTGGCAATTTTCCGGTAAGTATAAAGTCGCTCTATTTGATTTTTTTCATCAAGAAACTGTGCGTCTCTGAAATTGCCTTCGACGGGTTTACTGGCCAGCTCACGAATGACTGGCGAATTTCTAATCTCTTTACCTATATATTCCTTGTCAAAAGGAAAACGCACGATCACGGTGCCATTTTCGGTAAACAGGGATACTATCGCCTTGCTATCTTTAGCGATGCGGGCATACACCGCACTAAAGTAAGAAACGCTAATGTCGGTACTTATAATTCCTAAATGACTACCATTGTCCGCATATAAGTTGCGAGCAAGTGGGACGACCAGCTCCGTATCATAAAAGCGCTGAAAGGGCTGACCAATCACGGCATGTTTGATTTCGGGATGCTTGAGCAAATAGGGGATGTATGTTCTTTCGTCCGCATCAACCTGATATGCAGGGTAATCGATAGTACTGACGAAGGCTTTTCCAGCAACATTGACATACTGCAGTGCTTTTAATATTTTGTTAAAAGGCTGTGCTTTGGTGATGAGTTCACGGATGATGTCGTCATTTAGCTCTCGCTCCCTGCTGATGGATTGTATGGCGTTGATGACTGTGCTCAAGTTGCCATCGGCCTCGCTCAGAGTTTGGGTAGCATGTTCTTCCAGCAGGCGAACAGCGACCAATCCATTTTCATGCTCGGATCTGAAAGTAATGTTGCGGTCTTGCGAAATGGCCCACCATGTTTGCAAAATAATGGCTGCAATGGCCACACCTGCAAGTAACAGGAAAATCACACCAGCAATTTTGGGCCGTTCAGCCGGTACCGCCATGCAAATTCCTTCCTGTAAATTCTTTCAGATTCCCGATGATTGAGACAGCTTGCGAGTTGGCGAAATTATTAATTGAATATGGGTAAGCTCAAACCTGGACAAAGAGGAAGTTTTTGGACATCCCCTTTTTAAAGATGTACCAAGCTTTATCTTAATAGTATATTCCTGTTCCCAGGCAGAAATCTTGTCCAGGAACTCTCTCTACATATCCTTTTTTCTTTTCCAAATCCTTGGTAACAGGATTGGGCCAGCGATAGGCAACCCATGCTTTGCCGTTGGCGAAACATTTTTCTGCCATCTCCTTGATCAGGTAAACACCATCCTGATCACGCATGTCCAGCATGGTCTTACCCACAATCTTTGGATTTTTACCGTGGACAGCCTGGTAACCTTTTTGATCAAGTGTATATAAATACAAGTCGCCTTTTTTATTGATATCGCTGGCAGTATTGAAGGGGCTGTCCAGTTTGTTAAATTCAGCAATGGACTTTTCAACACCATTCTTTTTGATGTATTCCTGCGCTTTTTGAATCAAAGCGACGGCTTCTGCTTCCGTACTTCTTTCTGCAGCGCTTGCGAAGTTAGGTGATGTACCGACAATTAATCCCAAAGCAAATACGAGGCTTGTCTTTTTCATGGGTGTCTCCCTGATTTGAAGCTGGTTAAAGAACTATGAAACCGGGTTTTTCAAGTGCTGAACAGGAAATGCTTATAATGGGTTGAAGTACCTTGCTTATACAGGGTACTACTGCATGCAATCACAATGATACAAATTAATTGCCCAGTGTTTATATGATAGAGCCAAACTTTGAAAAGTTAAGTAAAATGGAAATAAATTGCTATTCAAATTCACCCGATTTAACATTGAATTTGTTGTTTTTTTTGCGAAACTGAATGCCGGGGCAGGCAATGAATCTGGGGCAATCGATACTTGACTTGAATTTTTCAAGTCGTCATGAAAACAATGCAGGTGCCGCCGTACCGGATTTTTAGATTTTTGTGCAAGCATATGAGGAAATGAGCAAGGTTGCCAGAAATACGCTGACATGCATACCTGGTGCCGCTTATGGTTCCGGGATTGCAGAAAAGCTGGATATCGATATCTTCCTGGCACTTCATACCGAGTCAGGTAATCCGGTAATGTTTTATATCCATGCAATGAATGGGTGCAATTGATACCAGAGAGGGCGACCAGGCTCAGCCCTATGCTGTTGGCTCACGCAGGCCACGCTCCCGACATTCTGGCGATTGGCGTTTGGAAGGTGGCGGGCTTTCGTTTGCAGAAGTGACTCAGGCCCTGGTGCTGCATATGCTTTCAGCCTGAGCCAGTTTAGTTGGCGTTTATGCAGCGGCGCGTTTGTCCGTCACTCTGGCGATAGGGCTGATTTGCGTTGCCATGATGACGATCAGGATCAACAAGCTGCCACTGCCCATGAATAATTGCGGAATAGTGATACCGCGCAGTAGCCAGCCCGTGAATGCCGCCGAGACTGGCCCTATGCCCATGAAGATAAACATGAACATACTCATGGCACGGCCTATCATATTCGGTGGCACCTGTTTTTGTACCCAGGTAAATACTGCCACATGTAAAAAACCACCCAGTATGCCTACGCTTAATAGTATGACTGCACCTTGCCAACTGGCGCTGATCAGGCCCATGGGGATAAACAGAATGCCCACAATTAAATCGACCAGCAAGATAGTGCGCCCCAGGTTGCCAAAACGCAGATTCGGTTTCATGCCTGCCAGAGCCATACCCAATAACGTACCAGCTCCGTGCGAACCTGCCAGCAAACCAAGTGCACTGGCGCTGTTGCTGAGTTGATTCGCCATCACAGGCAAGGCGATCTGTATCGGCCCCATGATGAAAAAGGCGATCGCCGACCAATAGATAAAGCAGCTGCGCAACTGTTTCTCATTCCAGCAATAACGCAAGCCTTCTGTCAGTGATTGCAGCAGAGCTGGTTTATGTCCGGCAGGGCCAGGGGGCATAGTCATGTTGTTCATCCCGACCTTGCTCAGTGTCCAGGCAGAAAAAGCATATGTGAAGCAATCAAAGAAGAAAGCCGCTGCCAACCCTTGCGCATCGTTGATCATCCCTTGCTCATGCGTGCCAAACAGAGCAATCAGCAAGCCTGCCAGTACAGGGCCTATGAACATGGTCAACTGGCGCACACTCAACATGATGCCATTTGCAGATTGCAATTGCGCTGGTGCGACTACCCGTGGCAACATGGAAGTACCTGAAGGGATGCTGAAGGCTGTCGAGATTCCCAGGCCCAGGGCCAGGGCATACACCATCCATAATTCCAGCTTTCCGTAAAAAATCAGGGCGCTCAATATACCCAGCAGAAGGGTATTAATGTACTTGGTTTGCATCATCACTATCTTGGGGGAGTAGCGGTCCACCACTGCACCACCCAGCAATATCAACAATGCACGTGGCACGCTGATCAGGGCCAGCACGATACCCAATATCAAGGTGTCACCAGTCATCTTCAATACCAGCCAGGGCAGGGCAATCAAAGTGAACTGATCACCCAGCATGGAGATGGCACCGCCGCCTATCATCCACAGGAAATTACTGTCCTTGAATATGCCTTTGGGCGTGTTGTCGGTTTTGTGTGTATTTACATCGTTCATTTTGTTTTCCTTATGGCTTCAGAGGATGGCTTTTTTCCAGAAAGGCCAGTCCCTGGCGGGCATAGACAATTAATGCCGGCGTCAGTCCGCCACCTATACTTAGTTCTGGTTCTTTTTCGTGGATGCTTCTGACTTTGAGCATGGTAGGCAAATGATTGCCCCATGCATCCATGAATAAACTGCGCCACTTGATTAACGAGGCTTGTACATCGGGATGTTCAGGTGGTAAGCCCAGTGCCATTTTTTGTCTTACTTCTGCAAAAACATGTGTCCAGGTTTCATTATTTTTAAAGAAGGATTTGCGAAAGTACTGCAGTTCTTCTTCATTCAGATATTTGCAATAAATGTCATACCTGACCTCGATGGACGCCTTGGTAATAAAGTCCATCATTTCATCATCCACACCACTTAAGGACTGCAAAGATGGTTCTTTTCTATGCATCTGGGTAAATTTGCTGAGCAATGCGGGGTCAGGCATCAGCGCACTCATGACGCGCACCCACTCCCTGGCCAATTGCTTGGCTCTCGGATCACTTGGGGGTACTTTCTGGTCCAGTAAAACTCGCCCTGCCACGACAAAAGGCGGCATATGCGTGTCCACTTTGCTTTGTGCTTGTAACTCCAGTTCACGCAAGCGCAAAATTTCATCGCGGCTGAAATATTTGCCAATCAGGCTCATCATTTCCAGCGTAGACAACCAGTATTCAAGATTGGGTTCGTTATTGGTTTTCAGTAAGCCTGACAGTTCTTGTAATCTGTCGCGCAATTCCATGCTTTGGGCAATCTGCTGGTCCAGGCCGGTAATTTGTTCGTCGATGACGCTGTGCAAGTCGTCACCTGCTCCGTTGATGACATCGCCAACTTCTGCCAGCGACAAGTCCAGGCGGCGCAGGGCTTGGATATGGTGCAAGCGCTTGATATCCGATCTGTCGTAGAGGCGATAACCTGCCTCTGAGCGCGCAGATGGCTTGAGCAAGCCGATTTTGTCGTAATGATGCAGTGTGCGTATGGTCAGGCCAGTGCGGCTGGCCAGTTCGCCGATTTTCAATAACATACCTGATCTCCTTCAGTCAGGCAGACTATAAAGCCTCACCTAATGTCAGGGTCAAAGGTTTTCTGAATATATTTTTGCCAATCGGTGTATTTGCCTTTTTTATCTTTTCTTTGGCCAATATGCCCACATTACTCCAAACAGACTGCTCAGTAGGATAAAGCCCCATTCCATGCCACCTTGACCAGGGCCAACGACATACCAGCCATATTGGGCGTGGACATGAATTAATCCAAAGCAAATCACGACGATATGACCTAGGCATGCAGGCACGACCAGGCGATTGGCCAGCAACGCGAGGCTGCAGGCAGTTTGTAGCAGCAAGACCAGCCATGCCAGGGAAGTGCCAAAGGGATAGCCCAGGGAAGTCAGGAAATCGCCAAATCGCGGAATGTTTTCTATATGGGTGTAACCATGCAGGGGATGCATCAAAATAATGAGGGCGACACCTATGCGTACCATATCCATGCCGCGATTGAGGTTGGCTGGATTTGTTTTATACCATTGCTGAATCATGGAAAGTCTCCTGAAAAATGGGCTCTCAACAATGGCAGAGAATAAAACTTGGCAATGACTTGTGTGATCGATTCGTCTTGCAGAGTGATGAATTCAAGACAGACCTTGGCTGAAGAGGGCTGGTGAGGCTGGATCACCAGGCCAGTAGAAATTAATGCTTGATTTCAGGGGCAGGTAATGTGCCTTCTGTCAGTGTGCTGGCAACGAACAATTGCGCGCAATCCACCTTGTCGAAACCATAGTGCTTGCCACAGAAATCACAATTGATATCCAGCGTACCAAGGTCAGCGATGGCAGATTGTATTTCGTCTTCGCCCAGCATTCTCAACATGTCGCCGACTTTTTCACGTGTGCAATTGCACTGGAATTGCGGATGCAAAGGGTCGAATACACGTATGGTTTCTTCCCAGAACAGGCGGTGCATGAGTATGT
Organism: Undibacterium sp.; assembly: GCF_030683615.1. Lineage (NCBI taxonomy): Bacteria > Pseudomonadati > Pseudomonadota > Betaproteobacteria > Burkholderiales > Oxalobacteraceae > Undibacterium > Undibacterium sp. The sequence continues at coordinate 53,922 of NZ_JAUXQE010000045.1, read as the reverse complement.
CTATCCCAGTGCTCAGCAGTTCCGGCCGCTTCAGGGTATCGCCCAGCATGACGGCATGGTTCCAGGCTTCGGTTTCATCCTCCACCTGAGCTTCCGCACCGCCGGTTTTAGGTAGTTTTTGTAATAACATGCCGCGCGCGACCTTATCATCAGCAGCCAGCCACAGCTTGGTGTCGAGTTGCTCAGAGCGCTGCATATAGTTTTCTATGACAGTTGCGATGCTGTCGCCATCCAGTGGTACGATGCCCTGGTAAGCCTGTTGACCCGGCAATTTATTATTCGGGTCCAGCGTGATCACAAATCGTCCTTTGCCATGGGAATGGATTAAGGCTGTCAGGCTGGCATCATCTGCAATGTCGGCATGCTCGCTGAGTTTGGCAGTGGCGCGCATTTTCAATTCAGCATCGCATTCAACCACCAGCAATTTGACAGGGCCATCTCCATGAATTTGCATGATCATGGTGCCATCAAACTTCAGGTTGGCTGACAGCAGCGCAGATGCGGCCATCAACTCGCCCAATATGGTTTGTACAGCTGCAGGATAAGTCTTGCGTGCCAGGGTTTGTTGCCAGGTGTGAGTCAGTTCGACCATTTCGCCACGTACACCGGCATGTTCGAACATGAATTTTTGTAAGGTATCAGTCATTATTATCGCTAAATCAGTCTATGCGTTTGAGTTGAGTTTTAAAGGCTTGCCCGCGCTTGACATAGTTATTGGCATTGCGCTGCAGGCCAGCAATATCTGCTTCGCTGAGTGTCCTGACTACTTTGGCGGGTGAGCCTATGATGAGGGAGTTATCAGGAAATTCCTTGCCTTCTGTGACAAGCGCGCCAGCGCCAACCAGGCAGTTCTTGCCGATCTTTGCGCCATTCAGTACTACAGCCTGTATGCCTATCAATGATCCATCACCAACGGTACAGCCATGCAGCATGGCCTGGTGGCCAACAGTGACATTTTTGCCTATCACCATCGGGTAACCAGGATCAGTGTGTAAAATACTGCCTTCCTGGACATTGCTGTTTTCACTGATGGTAATCAATTCATTGTCGCCGCGTATGGTGACATCAAACCAGATGCTGGCATTGGCTTCTATCCTGACTTTGCCTATGATGTTGGCACTGTCTGCGATATAGGCGGACGCATCTATTTCTGGAGCTAGGTCACCAAATTGGTAAATAGGCATGATTATTCCGTAAAATGGCGCATTATTTATAACGCATTATTGGGTAGAGCCCGTATTGTAAACCCCAGCGGGTTTGCTTGCCCGACTTTGCCCATCTATGAAAGATAAAGTTATTAATGAGTTAAGAGCATGCGCATTGGCTGCAGTGCTGGAACCAGATCCTCAACGCAAATGTGAGGCTATCCATGCAATTTCCAAGGAGTCCTTACTGGATGTCGCTGCCGAATTTACAGAGCCTGAAGGAATCCCCGGGCGTTTGAGCAAGCCTGAGTTAGTGCCGCCAGGTAAGGTAGGCCGTCGCGCCATGAATACGGTTGAAGGCAGAGCAGTGCTCATTCATGCACTGGCACATATAGAACTGAATGCAGTCAATCTGGCGGCAGACATCATCTGGCGCTTTGCCGGCATGCCCGCACAGTTTTATCTCGATTGGTTGCAAGTAGTTAAAGAGGAGGCCTATCACTTCCAATTGCTGGTTGGACATTTGCGTAGCCAGGGCTTTGCTTATGGAGATTTCCCGGCGCACAACAGCATGTGGGAGATGGCGGAGAAAACCAAGGGCGATCTGTTAGCCCGCCTTGCTTTAGTGCCGCGCACACTGGAAGCGCGTGGCCTGGATGCCACGCCATCTGTCATGGCCAAGTTGACGCAAGCTGGTGACCAGGCTGCTGCCGATATCCTCGCCATTATCCTGCACGACGAAATTGGCCATGTCGCCATCGGCAATTTTTGGTATAAGAAGCTGTGCGCAGAACAGGGTCTGGATATTATTTCGACGTATGCCGAGATGACCCGTAAATACAAGGCCCCGCCAGTGCGGGGGCCTTTTAACCTGGAAGGCAGACGGGCAGCAGGTTTCGATGAGGATGAGCTGCGAGCCTTGCAGGCCGCTGCAAACGCCTAGTTTGGTAGGGAGCTGTGTTTAATCTCCGGCACGTACCGAACCTATGCCTTCCACAGATTTGCTGACATTGCGTGGGTGGCCGTAGTAGGTGAGGCTGCCTATGCCTTGTACAGTTGCATTCAGGCTGTCGCGTGCATTGACGGAGACAGAGCCGACACCTTCGATGCGGGCATCTACCTGCTCGGCGACCAAGTCCTTGGTTTCTACCAGACCGACACCTTCGGCACGCAAGGTGAATGTCTTCACCTTGCCGTTTGCCACCAACAATCCGGCACCTTCATAAGACAAGGCAAAGTGCGTGCCAGAAAGATTGTTCAGTACGGTTTTGCCAGCACCCTCCATCTTGAACTTGCTTAATTCCGGAATGCTGATAGTGACTTGAGAATTGTCGCTGATTTTGACTGAGTTTTTTTCTTTATATGAAATCACCAGTTCATCGCCGATCACTTCGGTAGTGACATTATTGATAAACCTCTCACTGCCTTTGATTTGTACTGACTGAGCTTTACCGACTTCAACCACCAGACTGAAGGCACTACGGGTCTTGATGGATTTGAATGTGGGCAAGTTGCGGGTTTGCTCATCAGCGAAAGCAGTAGAACTGAGCAGCAGGGCAGGTATCAACAATAAACGGCGCATGAATGTCTCCAAAGGTAAGTGTGCTGCACTCCCTCAGGGCAAAAAGCGTGTGCAGATGATTTAGTATTACCAATTTTATCTGCACCTGCGCTCGCTTTGCGATGAACTGCAAAATTCTGGGGCTGAGCCGTCATTCAGACAGGCCGCACTGTATTCAGCTTTTCATAGTGCAGCATGTCCATCCAGATGCCATTTCTGAGCACGGAGGCATGGGAATGACCAAATTCATCAAAGCCACATTTACGCATGATGGCCTGAGATGGCAGATTGTCGATAATCACTACCGCTTCTATCCGGTTGAGCTTGAATTCGTTAAATGCCTGTTCCACTACCGCATTGACTGCAGCAGTAGCATAACCATGGCCACCGTGGCGCTGGCTGAAGCGGTAGCCCAGGAACGCCTTGTGGTATTGGTCTTGCTCGACGCCGCGCAGGGTAATGCGACCTACTACTTCGTTTCCCACCCAGGCAAGGTAGTGATATTCGCGCTTGGCACTGGCCAGGTATTGCGCCTGCTCCAGGCTGGAACGTACTTCTTGCAAGGAATAGAAATCATCGCCACGGCTTGCTATCCATTCTTCAAAGTGATTACGATTTTCCTGCTCAAAGGCTAAGACGGCGCTTGCATCATCAGCTTTGACCAGCGCAATAGTCAGGGTGGAATTCATTATTCTGTTTCATCAAGTCAGGTTGGGAATCTGCTGATTGTAATGGATGCTTAAAGTTGTTGCTAATGCTGTCGTAATCAAAGCTAATCATTCCTGAAAAGAACAAAATGACAGGCTTTAGCTCAATGGTAAACCGGATCGCGTTAATTTTACTCGGCGCATGCTTTTCTGCGCACTCCACTGCACAAATGACTGATCCCGGTTTGCCGCCCAATAAGGCATTGGTATTGACAGGCTTTGCTGTCAACAAACCTGTGCAAGTACTTGATATTGATGATGCGGCCCAGGGTTTTCCCAAGGCTATTGCCCGCAGGTTGATTCGGGAGCGGCAAGTGCAGGTTCGCACCTCCCCTGATCTATTGTCGTTTGACTGGCAGCAGGATGCCCCGCCAGCGAAGCTCTTGCAGCAACTTGGGCAAACGTTTGGCAGTCGCTATATTGTCTCCGGCGAGATCCGCAATGCAGGTATTAAAACAGATAGCAATCTGTTCGGTCTGACGCAAAAAAGAACACGTGCCATAGAACTGGATGTGCGTATCTATGACGCACGCTCTGGTCAACTGCTGGTCCAGCAAGAATTTTCCACGACGGTTTCTGGCAACGTGAGCGTAGGGCGCGAACATGTTTTTGATGGTGCAGCTTTTAACAGCACGCTTTACGGCAAGACCATTAGCGATATGCTTGACCAGGTTGCCAGCCTGGTCAGTGCGACGGTGTTGGTGCAACATTGACACTGTCTGAATTATTGCGTTGTGCGTTCTTGTTCTCGCAGTCTTAATATGCGGCGTTGTACTTTTCCGGTGGTGGTCATGGGTAGGGCATCAATGAACTCTATCTCTTTGGGATATTCATACGGCGCCAGTTTTCCACGCACATGGTTCTGCAATTCCTTGATCAGGGCATCATCACCCTGATAGCCCGGGCTCAGTACCACATATGCCTTGACAAGGTTGCCGCGCTCTTTGTCAGGTTTGGGCACTACAGCTACGTTTGCTACAGCCGCATGCTTGACCAGGCAATTTTCAATTTCTGAAGGGCCTATGCGATAACCTGCGGCCTTGAACATATCGTCTGCTCGGCCCTGATACCAAAGATAGCCATCATCATCGCGAGTGGCCAGATCACCAGTTCTGCACCAGTCGCCTGTGAATTTATTGCGAGTGGCTTCGTCGTTTTTCCAGTAACCCAGAAAGAACACGGGATCTAGGTGACCATAGGCATCATAACGACTCATGGCAACTTCGCCAATTTCGCCATTTTCTACCTCATTACCATCATCATCGATGATAGCAACTTTGTGCCCTGGATACGGTCTCCCCATGCTGCCAGGTTTGGCTGGCCACAGTTGGTGGCTGTTGCCGACGATGTAGTTCATTTCAGTCTGGCCAAACATCTCATTTGGAATGATGTGCAGTGCTTGTTCGCACCAGTTGAAGACTGCATCACCAACGGCTTCGCCCGCAGTCATGATCGCGCGCAGTGAAAGCTTGTATTTTTCCCTCGGTTGCGCTTCCGCCTTCATCATCATTTTCAAGGCAGTTGGGAAAAGGAAGGTATTGGTGATCTTGTATTTTTCCAGCAGATAGTAGGCAGTGTCCGCAGAGAAGCGCCCTTGGTAGCCGACGATGGGCTTACCAAAATACAGGGTAGGCAATAGGGCATCCATCAAGCCGCCGGTCCAGGCCCAATCCGCTGGCGACCAAAATACATCTTCGTCTTGCGGGAACCAGTTTTGCGAAGCCACAAAGCCTGTCAGGTTACCGATAATTGCTGAGTGTGGTATCAGCGCACCTTTGGGTGCACCGGTAGTGCCGCTGGTGTATATCAGGATGGCCGGATCACTGGAGCGGGTATCGGCAATGTGGGAAGTGACAGGCATGTTGGGTACATGTGTTTCCCAGTCTATGCAGGGCGGCATGTCGTTGTTGGCAGTGCAATCCAGACTAATGACAGTTTTCAGGTCGGGACAGCGGTCGCGAATTTCTTCAAATGCCTTTATTCCACTGTCGTCCAGGATGATGGCGATGGACTGACTATGTTGCAGCCTATATTCGAGTGCATCAGGCCCGAACAAAAAAGACAAGGGCATGACGATGGCGCCAATTTGTAGGCAAGCCATGATGGCGATTGCCGTTTCTGGTCTTTGTGGCAAGATGCAAGCTACTACGTCACCACGTTGTATGCCTTCCTGCAAGAATAGATTGGCGAGCTGATTGGCTTGTTCATGCAACTGCTGATAAGTCAGGCGGCGGCTGTTACCTTCGCTGTCTTCATACAGTATGGCCGCCTTCTTTGCATGTTTGTGATTTGCCGCCCAGCGGTGACAGCAAGCTTCTGCGATATTGAAATTGCTGGGCACATCCCATCTGAATTCATGGTAAAGCTGCTCATAATGATCAACTTGATCAGTTCGGTCAGCTTTTGTATCGTTTTTAGTCTTGTCTTTGAGTTTGTTCAACTGCTTCATCCTGTCTCCGTTATAATAATCGAACGGTCGTGCTATTGTGTTGTTGTATTGCTAGGCCGCATTACTCTCATGCTACTTGATAATCCGCTGTACAGGCTGGCGTTTGCCTGTATTTACAGATGAAAAATATTAAATTTTTATGAATTCTCTATTCAAGCCTTCACGCACATCCTTTCTTGATATCCGTGGACTGCAATACCATGTCCGCAGTTGGGGGCGGGAAGATGCACCCAAGATCATCATGCTGCATGGCTGGATGGACGTGTCCGCTTCTTTTCAGTTTGTCGTTGATTGTCTGAAACAAGATTGGCAAGTGCTCGCGCCTGACTGGCGCGGCTTTGGATTGACAGAGTCACCCAAGGTAGATACTTACTGGTTCCCGGATTATCTGGGTGACCTCGATGCATTGCTAAGGCATATATCGCCGAATGAATCCGTGAACCTGCTTGGCCACAGCATGGGCGCGAACGTTGCTGGTCTGTATGCAGGCGTGCGCCCTGAGCGTGTGCGCAAGTTTATTAATCTGGAAGGCTTTGGCATGCCAGTCACCCATCCCAAGCAGGCGCCAGGGCGCTACAGGAAATGGCTGGATGAGCTGGAAAGTCAGGCCAGCTTGCGCACTTACGCCTCGCAGACAGAAGTAGCCGCCCGTTTGCAAAAAACCAATCCACGCTTGTCGGATGAAAGAGCAGCATTTCTTTCTGCTCATTGGGCTAGGGAAACCAGCCCCGGTTGCTGGGAGATTTTGGGTGATCCGGCTCACAAGCAAACTAGTCCGCTGCTGTACAGAGTGGAAGAGGTCATGGCCTGTTGGCAAAAAATCACTGCGCCAGTGTTGTGGATGGAGGCAGATGACACCAATGTCTGGCACTGGATGGGGCCAAAAGAAGAGGCGCGTGTGGAAATAGACAGGCGGCTCGCGTACATTCCGCAATTGAAAAAGGAAATGATCATGGATGCCGGGCATATGCTACATCATGATCAGCCTGAGAAATTGGCCGAGTTGATTGAGACTTTCTTGCTCAAGGAGTGATTCAGCTAGTCTTGCTGCCCCTGTGCCAAAATGAAAAAGCAAGTTCTGGGTTAAACTCCCAGAACTCGCTTTTATTTTATATTCATATCCCGGCACTATGAGCACGACACCTAAACCACCCCAATACGGTTTTACTACCACTATCCTGCATAGCGACAGACAAAAAGACATAGAGCATGGCTCTATCCATAAGCCTATCCATACATCGGTCATGTATGGATATCGTGACGCACGTGATCTGGCTGCCGTGTTCCAGAATAAACAATCTGGCTACCGCTATGGTCGCCAGGGCAATCCCACCGTGTCGGCGTTGGAAGAGAAAATCAGCAAGATGGAAGGTGGACTGGGCACGATTGCCTTCGCAACCGGCATGGCTGCCATCGGCGCAGTGTTCCAGGCATTATTGCGTCAGGGCGATCATGTGGTGTCATCGTCATTCTTGTTTGGCAATACCAACAGTCTGTGGCAAACCGTTGCTGGGCAGGGTGTCAATGTGTCCCTGGTAGATGCTACTGATGTTGCCCATGTTGCTGCTGCACTGACGCCAGCGACCCGCATGGTATTTGTAGAGACCATCGCCAACCCACGTACACAAATCGCTGATTTGAAAAAAATAGGTGAGCTATGCCGTGAAAAAGGCATCCTGTTTGTGGTTGATAACACCATGACTTCGCCTTATCTGTTTCAGCCCAAAGCTGTGTATGCAGGCTTGGTTGTCAATTCCCTCACTAAATCCATCGCAGGACATGGCAATGTACTGGGTGGTGCCTTGACGGATACTGGTTTGTTTGACTGGAGCGTGTTTCCAAATATTGCAGCCAATTTCCGCAAACAGCCTTCACACATGCAAGGCTTGGCACAAATCAGGGCAAAAGCCTTGCGCGATTTCGGCGCTTCCATTTCACCAGAGGCAGCGCATCAGGTCGCGGTAGGGGCAGAAACGATAGCACTGCGTCAGGAAAGGGAATGCACGAATGCAATGGCGCTGGCAAAAATGCTCGCTGCCGATCCGCGCGTGGCAGCGGTGCATTACCCCGGCTTGCCAGATCATCCGCAGCATGACCTGGCGACGGATTTGTTTGCGGCATATGGGGCTCTGTTCAGCTTTGAGCTAAAGCCAGAGATTGATTGTTTCGATTACCTGAACCGCTTGAAGCTCGCAATCAATGCAACGCATCTTGGTGACACCCGTACCCTTGTGATTCCGGTTGCGCACACCATTTTCTTTGAGATGGGGGCAGAACGCCGGGCCGAGATGGGGATAGCGGATTCCCTGATACGCGTTTCGGTCGGCATAGAAGATACCCAGGATTTGCTGGATGATTTTGCGAATGCGCTGGCATCTGAGTAAAAAACCACGGCAATCTTTGAACTAAAAACTGTTTTGCAGCACTACTGTACGTTGGCGCCAAGGGGCGCTGTGGTTTGCATGTGTTTCGATTATTTTATTTCTGTATTGACAAGGTAACTATGTTTAAACTCTCTCTCAGTATGACGATGCGTGACTGGCGTGCTGGTGAGCTGCGCTTTTTACTGATTGCCTTGATGATTGCCGTGGCCTCACTGGCCTCGGTAGGTTTTTTTACGGACAGGATGCGCAGCGGCCTCAACCGTGATGCGCATCAATTGCTGGGTGCTGACTTGCTGGTCGCTGCTGACCAGCCTATCAAGCCAGAATGGCGACAAGAAGCAGAAAAGCGCGGCTTAAAGACAGCGGAAACTGTAGTTTTTCCCTCCATGGCATTGGCAGGTGAGGGTGATGAAGCTGTATCCCGCCTGGTATCTTTAAAAGCAGTGAGTGCAGATTACCCCTTGCGTGGCAAGTTGAAGTTGAACAAGGGTGAAGCAGAAGTTGCTACCGATGTTGTCCCGCAGCCTGGCACAGTGTGGGTAGATCCTGCCTTGCTGTCGGCCTTGAATTTGAATGTTGGCCAAAAAATCAAACTGGGCGAACTGCAATTGACAGTAACCCAGACCATAGGCACGGAGCCAGACCGTGGTGCCGGTTTCATGAATTTTGCGCCGCGTGCCATGATATCGCTGACGGATATACCCGCCAGCAAGCTGATACAAAATGGTTCACGCGTAACTTACCGCTTACTCATGGCTGGTGATGCCAAGCTTATCGCTACCTATCAAAAAGAGTTGCAGGGAAAAATAGAGGACGAGAAGTTGAAAGGCGTACGCCTCGAATCGTTGGCTGCAGGGCGGCCAGAAATGCGTGCCACGCTGGACAGGGCTGATCAGTTTCTGTCGCTGGTGAGCCTGTTGTCAGCCATGCTGGCTGCAGTTGCGATTGCCATGGCGGCACGGCGTTTCATGTTGCGCCATCTGGATGCCTGCGCCATGTTGCGTTGCCTCGGGCTGACGCAAAACCAGGTCATGTCTATGTATCTCATTGAATTCCTGATACTGGGGTTGCTGGGTAGTATCGCTGGTGTGCTGCTGGGTTATGCAGGCCATTATGTTTTGCTGGAATGGTTGGGCAAGCTGGTCGCTAAGGACTTGCCTGACGCGAATTTCTTGCCTGCTTTGCAGGGCATCGCCACCGGCTTGTTGTTACTGGTTGGATTTGCCTTGCCACCTATTTTGCAATTGCGTAATGTGCCGCATAACCGCGTCATACGACGTGAGCAAGAAGCACCCAAGGCAATGACGCTGGTAACTTATGCCTGCGGTCTTGGGATGTTCGTGGCTTTGTTGCTTTGGCAAACGGCTGATATCAAGTTGGGCTTGATGACTGCGGCTGGCTTTCTGGCTGGCTTGCTGGTATTCGCGTTGGTTGCATGGCTGGGTATGTTTGCACTCAAACGCATGCGTACATTATTTGCACATTCTGCCTGGCGTTTTGCCATTACTGCCTTGCAAAGGCGACCTGGCGCGACTGTGATACAAGTCGTCTCACTGGCACTGGGCTTAATGGCCTTATTGTTATTGACTGTGGTACGCGGCGACCTGATCACGGCGTGGAAAAAAGCGACGCCAGCAGATGCCCCGAATCAGTTTGTCATTAATATACAGCCAGATCAAAAAGAAAATATTACTAAACAGTTGGATGCATTTGGCAAGCCCCAGATTTATCCAATGATACGTGGGCGCTTGATTGCATTGAATGACAAGCAGATCACTGGCGACACCTATATAGAAGACCAGGCCAAGCGCATGGTAGACAGGGAATTCAATTTGTCGACCATGGCCGATATGCCTGCACTGAACAAGATCACTGCGGGTCGTTGGTATGACGATGGCAAGGCAACAGAAGCCGAGGCTTCAGTGGAGGAGGGGATAGCAAAGACCCTGAAATTAAAGCTGGGCGACAAGATAACTTTCGATATCGCCGGGCAGCAAGTGACTGCTACCATCAGCAGTCTGCGCAAGCTGGACTGGGGTTCCATGCGGGTGAATTTCTTTGTCATTATCAATCCCAAGGCGATGGTGGATATGCCGCAGACCTGGATTACGGCTTTCCGTTTACCTGAAAAAGACAAAACTTTCGTCAATCACCTGATGCGTGACTTCCCTAATCTGACGGTGGTAGATGTTGGAGCCATGATTAAGCAAATGCAGGACGTGCTGGATCAGGTGATTACGGCAGTAGAATTCTTGTTCATGTTCACGCTTGCTTCGGGCGTGCTGGTGCTGTATGCAGCGCTGGCGGGTTCGCAAGACGTGCGCATGCGTGAAGCTGCACTCTTGCGCGCCCTCGGGGCAACCCGCAAGCAATTATCACAGGCGCAGTGGATAGAGTTTTTGCTAATAGGCGGCTTGTCTGGCGTATTGGCGGCATCAGGTGCGTCTGCCATCGGCTGGGCATTGGCACGTTTCAGTTTCAATTTTGATTGGACTTTCTCGCCACTGGTCTGGCTGGCAGGCTTGATTGTCGGTGCAACTTGCGCCGTGATAGGTGGCTGGCTGGGCTTGCGCAATGTGTTGAACCAACCACCTTTGCAAAGCCTGCGAGAGACTTGATAGCAGGGCGGCAACTGAATTAACTTAAAAGGATTTATTTTGCAAAAACAAGACATCAAACTCTATGTAGATTCACAATTCACCAGCCCCTATGCGATGTCTGTTTTCGTCACGCTGCAGGAGAAAGGTCTTGACTTTGATTTGCTGACGGTAGATCTGGAAGCAAATGCCCAGCATGCACATGATTATGCCGCTACGTCCCTGACACAGCGCGTGCCTACACTGGTGCACAATGGTTTTGCTTTGTCCGAATCATCGGCGATTACCGAGTATCTGGACGAAGTATTTCCTCAGCAAGCAGTTTATCCCAAGGAAATTCACGCACGTGCCAGGGCACGGCAAGTGCAAGCCTGGATACGCAGCGCCCTGATGCCGATACGGGTAGAGCGCAATACCCAGGTCATTTTCTATGACAAGAAGCTGGAACCCTTGTCTGACGCGGCTAAGGCAGCAGCAGGGCAATTGTTTCTGGTCGGTGAGTCACTGGTGCCAGATGATGCTGAAAATCTCTTTGGTGACTGGTCTGTCGCCGATCTCGATCTTGCCCTGATGATTAATCGCCTGGCACTGCATGGTGACCATGTGCCTGAAAAATTATCCCGATTCGCGGCACAACAATGGCAAAGACCTGCAGTGCAATTGTGGGTGAATCAGGCAAGGCCGGCACTCTGAGTGGTTTTAAGAGTGGTTTTAAATAAGTGATGACATGAATACTGAAGTTGAAAATAATGAAGAAGCCCAGGTCAATTTGTATGAATTGCTGGGTGGTGCAGACAAACTGCGTGAGATGGTTGATCGTTTTTATGACTTGATGGAGCTGGAGCTAGAATTTGCTGGCATACGCGCATTGCATCCCACTCCCATGGATGGGTCACGCGACAAGCTGTACTGGTTCTTGTCAGGCTGGATGGGTGGCCCTGATCTGTATATCGAACAGTTTGGTCACCCGCGCCTGCGTGCTCGTCATCTGCCATATGCCATTTCCAGCAGCGAACGCGATCAATGGCTGCGCTGCATGGCCTGGGCCATGCAGGATATCGGTGTCAGCGAAGATTTGCAGCAGCATTTGATGCAATCGTTTTATCAGACGGCTGACTGGATGCGTAACCGTCCTGGTTAAGTTCGCAAATTGAATTCTGTTTTTCACCTGAATATTTTCTATGAGCATGTTTGAGGTACTAATACTTTTGCTGGCTGCGCTGGCCGTGGTCTTGAATATTTTTCTTTTGCTGCGTAAGTCTGATACCCAGGATGCAGGTGGCATAGCCGCCATACAGGAACAACTGCACCAGACCCAACAACAATCACTGCAGTCGCAAATGACGCAAGAGCGCAGTGAACGCGCACTGAGAGAGCAGGTGCAATTGACAGCCCAGACTGGCCGTCAGGAACTGGCTGGCAGCTTTGGGCAGTTACAGCAAAACCTGGCAGCCCAGTTGACCAGCGTGGCGACCCTGCAAAACAACCAGATCGATGCTTTTTCCCAGCAATTGGTGAAGCTCAATGAAACCAATGCCCAGCAACTGGAACAGTTCAGGCAAGCTTTCATCCTGCAAGGCCAGGTTGCCCGTGACGAGCAAGGCCAAAGCCTGAAGCGCTTTGGTGACAGCCTGAATCAAACGCTGCTTGCGCTGACAGAATCAAATGCCCAGCGCATGAATGAAATACGCGCAACGCTGGAACAAAAAATACAGCAATTGCAGGCAGACAATGCAGGCAAGCTCGAAGAAATGCGCAAGACCGTCGATGAAAAGCTGCATGCCACGCTGGAACAGCGTCTGGGCGAATCATTCAAGCTGGTTTCTGACCGTCTCGAAAAAGTACATCAGGGTCTGGGTGAGATGCAGCAGCTTGCGATAGGTGTAGGGGATCTCAAGCGGGTACTGACGAATGTGAAAACCCGTGGCACCTGGGGTGAGGTGCAACTGGAAATGGTGCTGGAGCAAATGCTGACGCCAGACCAATATGCCAAGAATGTAGAAACCGTACCAGGCTCAGGTGAAAGGGTGGAGTTCGCCATCAAGCTACCTGGCAAGGAAGAAAACAGGGCCCCAGTATGGATGCCCATCGATGCTAAATTTCCCAAAGAACAGTATGAGCGCCTGATCGATGCTGCCGAACGTGCAGATGCAGAAGGGGTGGCGCAGGCAGGCAAAGAACTGGAGAGAGCGATACGTCTCGAAGCCAAAACCATTTCCGAAAAATACCTGTCGCCCCCGCTGACCACTGATTTTGCCATCCTGTTCTTGCCGACTGAAGGCCTGTACGCAGAAGTCATGCGCAGGCCAGGCCTGGCTGATGAATTGCAGCGCACTTGCCGCGTCTCCATCTCTGGCCCTTCGACTTTGTCAGCATTGCTGAATAGTCTACAAATGGGTTTTCGCAGCCTGGTGCTGGAGCAGCGCTCATCCGAAGTCTGGCAGGTGCTGGGCGCAGTCAAGACAGAGTTTGGCAAATTTGCAGATGTGCTGACTGCGACCAAAGTCGCACTGGAAAAGGCAGCGAAAAATATCGATCAGGCTGAGGTCAGGACGAGGCAGATGACCAGAAAATTGAAGAGTGTAGAAGCACTGCCGGCAGACACAGCGCAAAACTTGCTGGGAACCGGCAGTGATGCAATTGATGCAGACACAGAATAACGTAAATCAAACAAATTAGACCAGGTCCGAAGATTTATCCCCCATCAAATAACGTGGTCCGGTGCCTTTATTATTAGCTATATCCTGTGGATTATATAAAGCACAGGATTTGAGTGAAAGGCAGCCACAACCTATGCATGAGCTTAACTGGTCACGCAAAGCTGTCAAAGACCTGATGCGTTCCTCTATCAATGGCTGCCATGATTTTGACAGTTTCTCCCAATCCTGTTTTGTTGGCGTTCTTTGATCGGGCAGGGCGGTCAGTGTAGTTTCTATTTCTTCCAGACTTAAACCAGCAGTTTGTGCTGCCCTTATAAAGGCCACACGACGCAATACTTCCCGTTGGAACTGGCGTCGTTGCGCAGGGCCGCGTACGCTGCTGATCAAGCCCCTGCTTTCATAAAAGCGCAAAGCACTGGCAGCGATTCCTGAACGTTTGGCAAGTTCACCTATGCTGATCAAATTTGCAGTGTTGATAGTTGCCATGATCCAATTTTTTCTCTGAAAAAACGCTTGACTTCAAGTTAACTTGAACTTGCATACTACAGCAAGTTCAATCAAGTATGGAGAATGCGAATGAGGACTTCGATAACATCAATGGGTGGCAATGCAATTCTGAGGGATTTGCTGGACAAAAACAGCGAGTTTGCCTTGAATGCCAAAGGTACGACTAATCACTGCCCTATGGCATTGTGCGCTCTCGCTGGTATGGGGGCGAGCGCTGAACGCCTGCAAGAATTTTTTGTACATTGGCAGGTGTCATATGCATTGCCGCGATTGCCAGTAAATGAAATTATCGAGTACGAAAATTTCCGTGTTTATTTGGGAAAACGAGACAGTTTTGCTGACTTACAAACGTGTTTTGCCACGCGTATCGCTGAGTGCTGCAAAAACGAAGTCATCAATGAAGTTTTGGCGTTGGTCCCATTTGCTCCGGCAACCACAGCTTTTCATGCGCTAATACGACTTTCCTATGGCTTGCAGGCGGAGCACAATGGTGAAATCGCTGCCGGGCTTGCTTCACTGGTAGTTGCTAATTTTGACATTAACATCAATATGTCAGGGAGGCCGCCTGCAAACTCGGTCGCAGCAGGGTTTCAGCATTTGTCTTATGGCATGGAAGGTAAGCTCTATCCGGGCAGGATGATCACTGAAAAAATGCAAGCCGTTGTCAATGATGAACAGTTTTTGCGTCATTTGCCAGCCGCGCCGGTATCAGAGCATCTTCTGGATGAACTTGCTCGTTGGGCAATGACGGCCTACGGTCAAACCAGAGATTTCACCATCTTGCATATTGTTACTGCTGTCAATGCACTGCGACAGATACTGCCATATCTCGAAAGTGAAACCATCGCCAGGAGCTTGCAGGATCTATGGATAGCCTTGTGCGCAGCCTATGTATCTGTTGGCGCACCAGCCTTGAAAGACATTGCTGCTTATGAAAGCGAGATGCTTCTGCTATATCCTGAAGCTGATCCCTGGCCCACCCTATTTACCAAGGCAATCAATATCGATGATGATCATGTCATTAAATTGACTTACACCTGCAGTCAGGAAGCCAGTTTGTCGTCCAGCATCTTGTATCAAGCAGTAGTCATGGACATGCTGGCAGATCACGCAGTCCCGGCATACTGATGATTTTGATAAGCATCGAGATGGACTACGCGATAGGCATTCCTGCCACTGCGTTTGACTTCATACATGGCTGCATCTGCCTGTCTTAATAAATTGTCGGCAATGAATTCTGTCGGGCCAGTGTAGCTGATTCCTATGCTGGCCCCAATTTGTACAAATAGCTTGTCGTTTATGCTGATTGGCTCGCTGACCAGGGTGATTATTTTTTGTGCTATCTCTTCTGCTTTTTCCAGACTCGTCAAGTCTTTGAGCAAGATGATGAATTCATCGCCACCCAGCCTCGCGACAAAATCGGATTTTCTGACAGTATTGCTGACAAGCTGAGAAAAATGGACCAATACCTGATCGCCCACTATGTGACCATGACTGTCATTGACTTGCTTGAATTTATCCAGGTCTATCATCAATAAGAAGAATCCCGAAGCATTTCCATTTCCATGCTCTTTGGAAAGGCGGCTGATTTCTTTTTCAAAGCCCAGGCGGTTATTGATGCCGGTCAAATGATCGGTGACTGCGAGCTGGTTGGCGCTTTCTTCCTGTGATTTGCGTTCAGTTATATCATTGACCAAGCCCTGCAAGATACCATCTTCGGCAGGGCTAATCACAAGATTGACCCATTTCTTGTGGGTTGAAGCTGCCAGTTGTATATAAAAGTCGTCAGACATGACTTTAGCTTCATTGATGGCCATATCTATCATCAAATGCAGGCGCAGTTCTTGCCCTTCTAGCAAGGACGTCAAGGCATTCGCTATCTTGGTACTGTCACTACTTGCATCCAGGCTGAACATGCGCAGAAATGCGGGATTATAGGAAAGCAATTCGCCAGCAAAATTGAGCTGAAATATCCCGGTCTCTGCGTTTTCAAAAATGGTTTGAAATTTCTTTTCGCCGATTGCATGTTTGATACGCAAAGTCCGTTCTTCGTTCAAGGTCTCCAATAAACTGGCGACCAGCGTGTTGACGTCACGCACCAATTGACCTATTTCATCTTTTTCATTGCCATCGGGCAGACACAGCTTGTCACCAGATTCAGGGGCAAGAGTATGCAATCGGTCTGAGATATTCTTGATCGGTTTGGTAATCATATTCAACACCACATACACCACAGCAGATGCCATCGCTAAGGCTTGTAGTAACAGCAAATACATAATGAAACGTGCTTTGGATGTGCTTTGCTCACGGATGAAATCCAGGTTCGGGTCAAGGTGAATTTCGCAGACTTTCTCTTTGGAATTGAAGGGGGAATAGACCTCATGGACCAATTGGCTTGAGGCATCAATGCTTGGCAACATGGTGAGTGCAGAAGGTTCTGATTTTTGTGTGCTTTGCTTGTCTGCTTCAGCAAGAACTTTACCGTCCGAGATAATCTGCACGCGGCTGATGTCTCCATTCTTTATTAATCCACGCGCGAGTTCTGCAGCCAGATTCTGGTCTAGTACGAAGCAGGCGATGCTTGCGGTGTTTTCCACTGTGCTCAGTGAGGCTTGCGTGCGCTGGCGCGCCTGTTCTTGTTCGGACTTTGCCGAGAAATGATAGCTGAGCAAGGCAAAGAAAATACCGACAAGCAGAGCAATGCCAAGCACAATAAATGCGCTGCGATAGACAATACTGGTACGTAGCAGTCTTAACATGCAAAATCACTTACTGTGTAGGGTCATAAATCAGTTTTACCCGTTTATCCAGTTTCTTTCTCTCTATATAGCCAATGGCGGCCTTGTTACTACCTACTATATCCAATACTTCATCTGTTGTCTCCACTTGTAAGGGTGGGGAACCTTGTCCAGAAAACATCAATCTGGCCCAGTATGAATTAATTTCCGGTAAATTCTTATTCACTAGCATGGCATAAAATTTGGCTTTTTCAGCATTGACTGCCGCCAGGTCAAGCGGCATGGCGTTCATCCCCGTGGTCAGTTTGCGATTTCTTCCCATATACAGGTTGATCACTTCATCTTTGCTCAATTTTTCTATGCCGCTTTGTGGATTGGCTATCACAACCAGATCAGCCTGCGCTGCCTGGCAACAACTCCAGAAGCTGACATATAAGAGAAGATGATATATGGCTCTCATCAGTTTTTCCTAAAATATAAAATTGTAGGCAACACTGATCAAATTGGCCCTGCCATTCCATCCGGCCTGCTTATTGCGTACGAGTAGATAGTCTTTGATACTTATATTGTCATATTGTAATTTTATATTTGATTTCTCTGTCAGGTCGTAACGCAGGCCCAGAGATATAGTGGTCTGGTGATTGAACTGATTTTCAATGGCTTGCTCAAAGCCCGCTGCCAGCATGTCAATATCAGGACTGATACCTGTTGGCAGAGGGGTGTAGATTTTGCGGTCTGCAGGGCGGGATGCGGAATACGTGAAGTAGGGAGTCCATTGATCTATCCGGTAACCCATAGTCAGATAGGCGGCCCGATTAGTCGGGAATAGCAGGGATTCAGAGCTGAGTTGATTGAGCATCAATTGAGCCTGTAATGGTCCCTGGTCGTAAGCGATGCCAGCAGACAGGTATTTGAATTTTTTTCCTTCCAGTGACAGATCACTGGCCAGACCTGCCGCGCTGGGGATCAGGCCATTCAGAGAAGGAGAGCGCAGGCTGTCTAGCAGCGGTTGCAGCGAAGGAAAGTCGTTTTTGAATCTCAACTGGGAATAGCCTAGTCTAAATATCCAGTTTTGCGTTTGGTATTCGATATGCCCACCCAGCAGGCGAGAACGGTTCGAGGATAAAAATTCATCCGTATTGCCGGTAAAAGTCTTTTCGCGTGCCACTCCAGCGAATACTTTGGCGCGAAAAACACCATCACCTAATGGTTTGGAAATAATCATGTCTGCGCCATCAAAATACGAGATGATCAGGCTGCCAAAGAAGTCTATTGGTGGCCGTACCCATTGATAGGAATAGCCTACATTACGCGAATCAGCCAGCAGGTAGACATCAAACCCCAGGCGACCTGCACGTAGCTGCAGGTTGTCGCTGGGTAGGTAGCGACCATAGGCCCAGGTGATTTCAGGTTGAAAATTATTCGCTGACCTGCGGCTGATAATTTGCAGGGCAGTATCGATATTGTCGTTGATATTCTTGTTGATCTGGATGCCAAAATTGGAGTCCATACCAAAATCAGTTTGCCTGGTAAAACCAACGCCATCGTTTTGCGTCAGATCGCGAACTATATCAACCTGACGACTATCACTGCGGACCAGACCAAGCGTACCAAAGCCGCTGATAGATAACGGTTTGTCATCTGCAGCCAAGCACGGCGCTGCCAGGCTCAACATGCTGATGCTTAAAAGTAGACGTGAAAACCTGCTTGACATAGAACCTCACTACAAAGGTAAAGTGCTACACAATCAAAGGCAAGCTATTGTTGAGCAATGTCTGATAATAGGTTTCACAGACGCTGCAGGTAACCAAACTGTTATTTTTTTTCTGGCGATTTTTGCTTCGCAAGCAGCAAATCTTATATGCTGTTATGCAGGGCTTCAGGCAATGTGTTTTGTAGGCGCTATCCAAGTCCATCAGCTCAGTCTTGGTTGTTGCGGATGCCGTCGCTGAGGGAGTTGCTGAGCGTCTCAGCACCCAATGTTGTGCCTGAAGTCATTGTTGTCAGCCGAGTCAAGACTCATATTGTTTGCCATGGTTTTTTCATCTTCACCCCATCCCAAAAATAAAACAGGAGCGCGAAGCTCCTGTTTTTAACAACTTTCATGAGCATGAGCGCTGCAAGAGCAGCATATCATGTTATTGTGTTTGTACCATTGAATTAATGAATACGGGTGTTACTGGTACATCAGTCATACCTGCTGCTGTTGTAGTTGGGACGACATTGATTTTGTCCATGATGTCGAGGCCAGTAACGATTTTGCCAAATACAGCATAGCCAGTACCTGCAGTCAGCCCGTCAAAACCTGCGTTGTCAGCGGCATTCAGATAGAACTGTGCCGTAGCCGAATTGGCCTCGCTGGTGCGGGCCATGGCAATGGTGCCACGCAGATTGCTCAGGCCATTTGGTGTTTCCAATCTGATTGGCGACTGTGTTGTGGGTTGCTGCAAATCTACAGTAAAGCCACCGCCCTGAACAATGGCGTTCTTAATGACGCGGTGGAAAATTTTATTTACATAAAATCCACTTTCCACATAGTTGAGGAAATTGTCAACAGTAATGGGTGCTCTTGCCGGATTGAGTTCCAATACGATATTTCCAAGGCTGGTCGTCATCGTTACTTGTGGTTGCGCTTTAAGTGTTAGATCCACAATTCCCGAATAAAGGGTCGTGCCGTTTGCTGCGGTGATCGTATAAGTAGTCGAGCCAACACCTATAAGTTTGCAGGACAATACTCTTTGTGTGGCCGTACCGCCCGCCAGTTCAGTGATGCTCAGACAAGCTGGAATGCTGGCGTTATAACCTTTATCCAGATTTTGGCCGGTAATCGTAAAATTGGTAACTTTGCGATAGACCACTTGGTCAGTAGTAACTTTTGTCACTGAAGGTGTTACTGCTGGCGTATCCGATTTTGATCCGCCGCAGCCACTCAGCAATACGAGAGATGCACAGGCACCCAATAGCCATGTTGTCGCTTTCAAACTGTTCTCCAAAAGTAAATAAATGCGGGTATTTTACTTTGCTTATTCCTTTTTTTATCAACAAGTCAGAAGCTGTTACGATTTCTATACAATTGCAGCCGTATTTTGTTAAATCAGGCCATCAAACAGCAAAATATTGACTTTGTCACCTGCGGCTACGGAAGATTGATCATGACTCAGAACTATCATGCAATTTGCTTCTGACATAGAACGCAAAATACCAGATCCTTGAGAGCCTGTAATGCTGACACAAAGGTCTCCGTTTTCATCAAGAGCAAATATGCCGCGTTGATATTCTGTACGTCCAGGACGTTTGCGTATGGTGGTGTTCGACTTGGCGCTAAGCAGTGGCAAGGTCGTGATATTGCCACCCATCAGTTGCAGCAAAGCCTGTCGGGCAAAAAAGTAAAAAGAAACCATGACGGCTACCGGGTTACCTGGCAAGCCGAATAAATAGGCACTTTTTTCGGCAGACTTGATTTTGCCAAATGCCATTGGCCGTCCAGGACGCATAGCGATACTCCAGAAAGCTACGTCGCCGAGCCGTTTCATCATTTGCTGGGTATGGTCAGCATCGCCAACCGAAACGCCACCGGAGGTGATTATTGCATCGGCATTTTCGCAAGCACTGCGCATGGCGGCTTCCAGCGCATCTGGATTGTCCTGAACCACACCCATATCCAGCACATCGCAACCCAGGCGTGTCAGCATGCCATACAGGGTATAACGATTGCTATCATAGACACAGCCTGCTTCCAGTGCTTCACCCAAAGAGCGTAATTCGTTGCCAGTAGAAAAAATGGCGACTCGCAAGCGTCGTTGTACGCTGACTTCCGGAATGCCAAGGGAGGCTAACAAACCCAGATCGGCCGGTGTCAATATTTTGCCTTTTTGCAGGGCGACTCTGCCTTTCGCCAAGTCTTCGCCTTTCAGGCGGCGATTATCTCCTGCACGCAAAATACCTGCACTTAATTTGACTTGAGTATCGCTGACTTTGCTTGTGAATTCCTGTGGCACGACCGTGTCACATCCTTCTGGGAGGACTGCACCCGTCATGATGCGTACACATTGATTGTGCTTGACTACGCCCATAAACGCGACACCAGCCAGGGCAGTGCCTATAGTGTCCAGATACAGCTCTTGATCGCCGGACAAATCTTCGCTGCGCAAGGCATATCCATCCATGGCAGAATTGTCGTGGGCAGGTACGTCGATGGGGGAGGTGATGTCGACGGCCAGTACGCGCCCCAAAGCTTGGCGCAAGGTAAGTTTTTCCATGCCGCAAACAGGCTGGATATATTTGCGCATGATGTCTTGCGCTTGTTGTACCGAGATATCTTCTGGATCGTAGTCAGTCATGCATCCTGTAATGTCATGCAAGTTCCTGGCAGGTGCCGGGGGGGTATTCATATCAGTTTTCCAGTTCCCTTAATTCTTCCAGTGTATTGATATTGCGGAATGCCGTATTGTCTTCAAACAAGACTTCGCAAATCTGCAGACTGGTATGCCACGCTTGCATTTTGCGTCCACCATTTTCCAGATAAGTTGTCAGTCCGCCTAATACACTGGTTTTCATCAAGGCAAATACAGGGTGACTTTGTTTTTGCAGCATGCCATTCCGGCTTTCCAGTGTTACCGCCACGGCCAATTCAGCCTTGCTGTCTAGCAGCGCAGACGATAATCTGTCTGCCAAGTAGGTCGGCAAATATGGCGAATCGCAGGATGTGCACATCAGGTAGGGTGTATTGCAATGTAGCAGACCGGTTTGTATGCCTGCCAGTGGGCCAGCAAAGCCTTCCATGTGATCTTGCCAGACAGGAAAACCAAACTCCTGATAGATGTCGATGTTTTGGTTTGCACTGATCAAGACAGTTGCTGTTTGTTGTGCCAGTCTTTGCAGCACATGCAAAGCCATGGCTTTTCCGTGAAGGCATTGCAAACCTTTATCTACCTTTCCCATGCGTATGCCACGGCCGCCCGCCAGTACCAGGCCAGTGATCAGTTTTTTGTCTAAGGGAGGGCTAGAAGTAGGCACTGAAATCGATTTGCTGAAATCTAAAGTACGGATAATACTGTTATCAGCCGCCTATGTAAGACATTTCTATTTTTTTTTGCTCTCGGCCAGGCGTATTTTGGCTGCGCAATTCAGAATAGCGATCTGTACGCTGCTGCCAGATTTGAGATATCACATTCGCGATGGCCAGGTCTGAGTGCTGTTGAGTGTCACGCAACAAGGCACGCAAATCATGGCCGCGGCTGGCGAACAGGCAAGTATAGAGCTTACCCTCAGTTGACAGCCTGGCTCTGCTGCAGTCATGACAAAAAGTTTGCGTGACGCTTGATATGAAACCCAGTTCACCACTGCCGTCTGCATGACGCCAGCGGGCTGCGGTTTCGCCAGTGTAGTTTGCACCCATGGAGACCAGTGGCATGCCGGCATCTTGTATACGTTGTACCACCTGGGAAGAGGGGGTGACCTCATCGAGCTTCCAGCCATTCGATGCACCGACATCCATGTATTCTATGAATCTGAGTATATGCGGCTTGCCCTTGAAGTAACGAGTCATGGGAATGATCTCATGGTCATTCAAACCTGCCTTGACTACCATATTTACTTTCACTGGCCCAAGCCCGGCTGCTTCAGCTGCGGCGATGCCTTCCAGTACTTCGTTGACAGAAAAATCGACATCATTCATGCGTTTGAAAATCGCATCGTCCAGCGCATCCAGTGAAACTGTCACACGCGTCAAGCCAGCATCCTTGAGGCTTTGCGCCTTGCGCGCCAACAACGAGCCATTTGTCGTCAGCGTCAGGTCCAGCGGCTTGCCATCGATAGTCCTGAGTTCGGCCAGCATTTCTATCAGGCGTTCCAGATGCTTGCGCAATAGCGGTTCACCGCCGGTCAGGCGTATTTTCCTGACGCCATGCGCGACAAATATGCTGGCGATACGGGTGATTTCTTCAAAGCTCAGCAGGGAATTGTGTGGCAGGTATTGATAGTCTTTATCAAAGACCTCTTTGGGCATGCAGTACACACAGCGGAAGTTGCAGCGATCAGTTACTGAGATGCGCAGATCATGCAGGGGGCGTGACAAGGCATCCTGCAATTGGCCATCGGGTGTTTTCAATACTTCTGGAACAGACAATGCAGGACTAAATCGTTTTAATTCTG
This sequence comes from Undibacterium sp., assembly GCF_030683615.1. Lineage (NCBI taxonomy): Bacteria > Pseudomonadati > Pseudomonadota > Betaproteobacteria > Burkholderiales > Oxalobacteraceae > Undibacterium > Undibacterium sp. Next base: position 31,021 of record NZ_JAUXQE010000045.1, on the reverse strand, counting down.
ATAGCGGAATAAATTTTTCCGTCATGGCTAGGGCAAGTAATTTTTAAGCTTAATAATGAACAATAGCACGACTTGAAATCTCATGTGACTGCATAGGTTTTTGTTAAATTTAAGCTAATAGTGAGAGGGTATATCCCGCCAAGGCGCAGGCTGCCAGCAGCTTGACAGTAGAAAGCTTGAATTTGAATACAGCGATACCGGCCAGGGCAGTGAGTACTATGGCTTGAATATCCAAAGTTGCCGCATCTTTAAAAAAGACATGGCTGGCAAACATCCAGGCCAAGCTGACAATAACGCCAACTACCGCAGCTGAAATGGCATTCAGCGGTGCATTCAAATGCAAATTATTCCTGCTGGATTCAACCAGTGGACCACCTGCCAGAATGAAAATAAACGAAGGCAGAAAAGTGAAGAAGCAGGCTACGCTTGCCCCCAGGCCTGCTGCCAGTAGTAGATGATCCGCACCTAAAAAAGCATGGCTCCAGCCGCCAATGAAGCCGACAAAAGCAACGATCATGATCAAGGGGCCGGGTGTGGTTTCACCCAGTGCCAAACCATCCATCATTTGCGTTGTACTTAACCAGTGGTATTGCTCAACTGCTGCCTGTACCATATACGGCAGCACTGCATAAGCGCCACCAAAACTGAGTATGGCTGCCTTGGTGAAAAAGCTGGCCATATCGGTTAATGGGTGAAGCAGGCCAAAACTGAGCGCAAGCAACAGCCACACCGCAACAGCAAACAAGATGCCCACGCCTAGCGTGATGAGCAGTTTTAACCAGGAAAAGCGTGCATGTTCTGGCGTTGGTGTGTCGTCACCAATAATCGCGGGCAGATGTTGATGTTTGGTTTGTCGGTGGGCAGATTGTGCTGTGTTGCAGAATTTGCGAAAGATCAGGCCCGTGCACGCAGCAGCAATGATGACCAGAGGAAAGGGAAGATGTAGCCAGGCGATGGCAACAAAGGCCGCAAGTGCGACTGCAATCAGTACGCCGGTCTTTAGAGTGCGCTGAGCGATGCGCCAGGCTGCAACCAGTACGATGGCGACTACCGCAGGCTTGATGCCATTCATAAGCGCTTGGACGACAGTATTGTCGCCAAAAGCCATATATATCCAGGATAGCAAGATCAATATCAGGAATCCTGGCAAAAAAAATAACAGGCCAGCCATGATGCCACCCCTGGTATTGTGCATGAGCCAGCCTATGTAAATGGCAAGCTGGGTTGCTTCAGGGCCGGGTAAAAGCATGCAGTAATTCAGTGCATGTAAAAAGCGTGTCTCGGATATCCATCGGCGCTTTTCCACCAGTTCTGTATGCATTAGCGCAATTTGCCCTGCGGGGCCACCAAAGCTGATGAATCCCAGCTTAAGCCAGTAAAGAAAAGCTGCTTTCAGGGTAATCTCATGCGTCGGCAAAGGTCAGCTCTCGGTATTTTATTGGCAAACATTGTGCCAACATATTGTTGCGTATTTAATGACCCGCATAAAAAAACCGGCAATCAAAAGAAAGCCGGTTTTTTCCTTAAGCCTGCATTGAAAACTGCCTACAGGCTGCCCATCAACATCATGGACGACGTGTTTCCACCATAACCAATGGCTCATCGGCAGCGACTGGTGCAGGTTTGCGTTCACGTGGAACGCGTACTGGTGCTGCCAGCTTTTCTGCTTCGGCTTTGGCTGCTTGCAGTTTGATAGGGTCGGTACTGGCTAATTCCAGCCCGGCTTCTTTCAGCATGCTATGCAGGGTTTCCAAAGGCATGGCTGCATCCAGTGGTTTTGCTGCCGGAGTGCTGACTACCTGAACTGGAGCGGCAGGAGCTGTAATTACCGGGGCTGTCACTACTTCAACAGGCGCAACTTGAGTTGCCACTTCTGCGGGAGCAGCAATGATAACTTCAGGTGTCGGTGTTTGTGCAGGCGCAACTTCTGCAGGTGCAGCGATCTCTACAGTCGCTGGTGCTGCTTCAGGCACCTCAGGCACTTCAATAGCAACTGGTGCAGTGATGACTTCCTGCGGAGCAGGAGTAATTAATGCAGGTGCAGAAACGACAGGTGCAACAACGTCATCAACTACATTTGCATCAGGAGTTGCTCCCTCTGGTGCAAATTCAGGCGCCGTAGCTACTGGTGTTTCTGCAAAAACGACAGGCTGCTTGACTTCTGCAGTATGGCTTACTGCATCGATAGTCACTTCCTGTACGGCAACAGCAGGGGGGGCTACAAGCGCATTTATTACTGCTTCATTGCTGCCTGCATCAGCATCGACTACTTCGCTACCATCAATTGGCAATTCACCTTGCTCATTGACTATCTCGTTACCATCGCGGTCGCGGCGATTGCGGTTGCGGCCACCACGACGGCGACGACGGCGGCGTTCTTCGCCTTGCTCGCTGTTATCGTTTTCGGCACCAGATTCCAGTGCTTCCAGTTGTGGTGCAGCAGGCATGACATCGACAGGTACAGGGTCTACATGCTTGTGGATAGGTTCTTCCTTGCTTTCCTGAGCCTGGTTTTCCTTACGTTCGTCACGTTGACGTTGCTGGCGTTCGCGACGGGTTTCCTGGGATTCGCGCTCTTCACGTGGTGGTTTGGGGGCTTTTGGTGGGCGCGGGTTTTCCGCTGCAACTGGTTTGGCTGCTTCTTGCTCTGGCTTTTCTAGCTTTTCTGCCTTCGCCGGGCGGTCTTCCCGTTCATCGCGGTCACGGTTGCGGCGATTGCGGTTGCGTTGACCATTGCCACTTCCATTGCGCGGGCCACGGGCGGTGCGGTCGCGTTCGCCAGCTTTTTCTTCTGCTGGCTTTGGTGCTTCTGCCTGGGCTGCTGGTTCAGACTTACCAAACAGGAAGCCAAACAGCTTGCCAAAGAAGCCTGGTTCTGCCGGCGCTATCACTGGCGTAACGATAACAGGTACAACTTCCTTGCGTTCAACGATAGGCGCTGTCTCAGGCGTAATGCTCTTGACCATGGCTTCCTGGCGCGGCTTGACGTCTTCTTTCTGGCGTTTGCTGTAGCCGATGTCGGTGTCAGCCTGCTCAGCCATGGCATAGCTGGCGTGATGATCTTCCAGGCGTGGATCATCTGTTTTCAGGCGATCCAGCTTGTAATGCGGGGTTTCCAGATGTTTGTTCGGGATCAGGATGACAGTCACGCGATGCCGCGTTTCTATCTTCAGAATCTCACCACGTTTTTCATTCAGCAGGAAAGCGGCAACGTCGACAGGTACCTGGACGTGGATTGCTGCTGAGTTTTCCTTCATTGCCTCTTCCTGGATAATGCGCAGGACTTGCAGGGCTGAAGATTCGGTATCGCGGATATGACCAGTGCCGTTACAACGTGGGCAGGTCACATGGCTGCCTTCCGACAGCGAAGGGCGCAGGCGCTGGCGTGATAATTCCATCAGGCCAAAGCGGGAAATTTTGCCCATTTGCACACGTGCGCGGTCATAGCGCAGGGCATCTTTGAGGCGGGTTTCAACTTCGCGCTGGTTCTTGGCGTTTTCCATGTCGATAAAATCGATCACGATCAAACCACCCAAGTCACGCAGGCGCAACTGGCGTGCTACTTCTTCAGCTGCTTCCAGATTGGTATTGAAAGCTGTCGTTTCAATATCACCACCACGGGTAGAGCGGGCCGAGTTAACGTCCACGGACACCAGGGCTTCTGTATGATCAATGACGATCGCGCCGCCGGATGGCAGTGGTACGGTACGGGAATAGGCTGTTTCGATCTGGTGTTCGATCTGGAAGCGCGAGAACAGCGGTACATCATCGCTATAGCGTTTAACGCGATGCACCATGTCTGGCATCACGTGGCTCATGAACTGCTGAGCCTGTTCGTAGATTTCATCGGTATCGATGAGGATTTCACCGATGTCAGGCTGGAAATAATCGCGAATGGCGCGGATGACCAGGGAAGACTCTTGATAAATCAGGAAAGCGCCTGGAGAAGATTTGCCAGCACCTTCAATGGCACGCCATAGTTGCATCAGGTAGTTTAAGTCCCATTGCAATTCGTCAACATTGCGGCCTATGCCAGCAGTGCGGGCAATCACAGACATGCCACCTGGCAAGTCCAGTTTGTCCATGGTTTCGCGCAATTCCTGACGGTCTTCACCCTCAACGCGGCGGGAAACACCACCACCACGCGGGTTGTTAGGCATCAATACCAGATAGCGGCCAGCCAGGGAAATGAACGAGGTCAGGGCTGCCCCCTTGTTGCCACGTTCTTCTTTTTCTACCTGGACCATGATTTCCTGGCCCTCGCGCAGTGCTTCTTTAATGGAAGCATTGCGTACGTCCACACCTTCTTTAAAGTAGGTGCGGGCAACTTCTTTGAAGGGGAGGAAGCCGTGACGTTCTTCGCCGTAGTTGACGAAACAGGCTTCAAGGGAGGGCTCGATACGAGTGATCACGCCTTTGTAGATATTGGACTTGCGCAATTCGCGACCGGCAGTCTCGATATCAATGTCAATGAGTTTTTGTCCATTGACAATGGCAACGCGCAACTCTTCTTGCTGCGTCGCATTGAACAGCATACGTTTCATGTTTTACTCCGTGACCTGGTGGTCATCTTGTGTTGCCTTCTTTTATAAAGGCAACTGTGCTGATACGGGATGTATGCGGGAGCGGAGTGTTTGAGGGGGAGGGAAATGCCTGAGGCAAAGCAGGGCGAAGTCTATATGGCATAAAAAGCCAGGTAGAGCTGGTAAAACGGCCATCTGTTTTGCGTTGGGCGCGGACGATCAAGGTAAGAGAGTTCGAGTGCACATGTCCCCCGCGTTGTCTGACTTGCTTGTTGATTGAACAAGCAAGTACAACGCCAGGCGATGAGCAACTTTGGTGCCAGACCATCTTATTGTGTTGTGTCTGGCGGAATCGACCCTGTTACTTCAATCATCAACCGGCAAGCTCACAGGTTCATATTTAAACCCGCGCCTCTTGCCAGACTAATATCCTTACAATTCAAACTCTCTGATCCAACTTCATTTGTCTATGCCCGATAACAACAATTGGCTGCTACCTTGACCTGCAAATGACGCTGCATACACATCTTTTCCATCAAATTTGCAAACAGGCGAGGCCGATGGACATGCCCCTGTGTAAAATAGGCGTTTATTCCTCTTACACTGCTAAAGCATAAATGCTGAAGCGAAAATGATTATATATTCAAAATGAAGGACTTAGCGACAATTAATAGGGGAGCACATCAAATTCAGATGGAAAAGCCTTCCCCTCAGCAGCCTTCGGCCTCCCAACCCAAAGTTCAGATGCTCACGATCTCGGAAGAAGAAGCGGGACAGCGCATTGATAATTTCTTGCTACGCATCTGTAAAGGCGTGCCAAAAAGCCATGTTTACCGTGTTTTACGTTCCGGTGAAGTGCGTGTTAACAAAGGGCGTATAGACCAGTTGTACCGTCTGGTAGAGGGGGATGTTGTCCGCATCCCGCCAATACGCATGGCAGAACCCAGCGAACAGACTGCACCCAAGCATGAATTCCCCATTCTGTTTGAAGATAATCATTTGTTGATTATCAATAAACCGGCTGGCGTAGCAGTGCATGGTGGCTCAGGCATCAGTTATGGTGTGATTGAACAATTGCGTGCTTCCAGGCCAGATGCCAAGTTCCTTGAGCTAGTCCACAGACTGGACAGGGAAACATCAGGGATACTCTTGCTGGCCAAAAAACGTAGCGCATTGACAAATTTACACGAACAAATGCGTGATGGTGTTACTGACAAGCGGTATCTGACCCTGGTGCATGGTGAATGGAAAAATGCCCGTCAACATGTCAAGCTGGCTCTGCATAAGTATACGACTGGGGAAGGTGAGCGCCGCGTGCGGGTGCAGGCGGATGGCATGGCCTCACATACGGTATTTACTTTGCAGAAAAAATATCGGGATTTCGCCTTGCTTGAAGCTGAGCTGAAAACCGGGCGTACCCATCAAATTCGTGTACATCTATCGGCTAGCGGTTTTGCTATTGCGGGCGATGACAAGTATGGTGACTTTTCTCTGAATCGTGCTTTGCTTAAGGCCGGCGAAGGACGTGGCGCGTTGAAGCGCATGTTCCTACATGCGCACCAGATAAGCTTTGTCCATCCTGAGACGGGCAAAACCATGACAGTTAATGCGGGCTTACCTAAAGAATGTGACGATTTTCTGAAAAGCCTGGCTTAGTGCGGAAAGTCTTAATGGTTTAGTAATGGTATGATGCCGTTATTGATGAGAAACATGTCGCGCATGCTGGTGTGCGCGCGTTTATTGAATATATGGCAAAAAAGCAATTTGATTTAATTGTATTTGACTGGGACGGAACCTTGATGGACAGCACAGCTGCCATCGTCAAATGCATGCAGTCCGCAGCGAAAGACCTTGGTTTGCCGGTTCCCAAAGAAGATATCGCTTCTTATGTCATCGGCCTTGCCTTGCCTGAAGCAATACAGGTGGCCATGCCGGGCATAGACCCCAAACTCTATCCCAGGGTGGTTGAGCGTTTTCGCCATCACTTCCTGACCAAGGATCATGAGTTGCCTCTATTTAAAGGCGTCAGGGAAATGCTGGCTGAATTAGCGCAGGAAGGTTATTTCCTGGCGGTGGCAACTGGTGCCAGCCGGGTTGGCCTGAGTCGCGCTTTACATACAGCCAAGCTGACCTCGCTATTTGATGCGACACGTTGTTCCGACGAGACATTTTCCAAGCCACATCCCGCCATGTTGCAGGAGTTGACTCGTGAACTGGGTCAGGATATGCGCCGCACCGTCATGATAGGTGACACTACCCATGATTTGCAGATGGCCAATAATGCTGGTGCTGCAGCGATTGCGGTTGAATATGGTGCGCATGACGTGTTAGCCCTAAAGAACATGCAACCCTTGTTTTCTGCAAAAGATGTTGCGCAGCTGCATGAGTGGCTGCGCCAAAACGCCTGAACACAAGTGGTAGATACGAGGTAGAGATGACGGCAATTTCTGTATGTAAGTCAGATGATTTGATAGAAGGTGGCAAGGGAGTACGCTTTCCTGTTACTGCTGGGAGCGATGATGCCGTAGGTTTTGTCATTCGCTATGACGGTGTAGTGCATGGTTATTTGAACCGTTGTGCTCACGTACCAGTCGAGCTGGACTGGAATCCTGGTGAATTCCTTGAATCCAGTGGGCTTTACATCATGTGTGCAACCCATGGCGCAATTTATCAGCCAGACACTGGCTATTGCACGGGCGGCCCTTGTCGCGGTGGTCGCCTGCGAAAAATCAATGTCAGCGAAGAAGACGGGCAGATTTACTGGCATCCCGACGATTATATACAAGCTGTTATTGCCTGATTTCTGGAAAAATTATGAATGAGCAATTCCCGAGTTCGCCAATAGGCGAAAGCGACAAAAAAGAAGGTTGGGAACGTCAGCTTCTGGAAAAGCTGGCTACCGAATCCTTGCGTGAGCAACGACTGCGGAGGCGCTGGAGTATCTTCTTCAGGTTCGCATTTTTGTCGGTGATGATTTTCTCGTTTTACTATTTTAGTGATTATGCAACGGGTGAAATGGAAAACCTGGGGCATCATACAGCGCTCATAGAAATTGATGGCACCATAGAGTCTGAAGGTGCTGGCAGCGCGCATACAGTGATCCCTGCATTGAACCGGGCGTTTGCTGATCCTGGTTCGGTTGCTGTCATTGTGCGTATCAATAGCCCTGGTGGCAGTCCAGTACAAGCGGGCATGATCAATGATGAGATGGGCAGGCTACGCAAAGAATACCCAGATAAAAAGCTGTATGTCGTGGTTGATGAAATCTGCGCGTCGGGCGGCTATTACATTGCTGTTGCCGCTGATAAAATTTTCGTCAATAAAGCCAGTGTAGTCGGTTCTATCGGCGTACTCATGGATGGCTTTGGTTTCACTGGCTTGATGGATAAGTTGGGTGTTGAGCGCCGCCTGATGACGGCAGGTGAAAACAAGGGCTTCATGGACCCATTTTCGCCGCAGACTGAAAAACAAAAAGCTTTTTCGCAGACCATGCTCAACGAAATTCATCAGCAATTTATTGATGCGGTGCGAACTGGGCGTGGCCAGCGCTTAAAAGAAACGCCAGAAATGTTTTCGGGTCTTTTTTGGATAGGGAGCAAGGCCGTGCAAATGGGTTTGGCAGATGATTTTGGTTCTGTTGATTCAGTGGTGCGAGATATTGTCAAGGTGGAAAATATTGTTGATTACACTCAAAAAGAAGGTCTGCCTGAGCGTGTCTTGAAAAAATTTGGCGCGTCCATAGGCTCTAGTGCAGCGACCACGATGCTAAAGGGAAATACGCCAGGCATACGTTAATTGAGTATTTAGTTTGGTTGATTTTCTTAATCTTGTTGGCTGCTTGCATAGTTATTTTTTTCTTTCACTCGCAAATGAGTTGGCATATATTAGGGGCGTAACTGGTTCAAAAGAAGGAGGTCGATATACAAAATAGTTTTTTGTATCCTAGGCGGATTGAATTTGAGCTCCGGTAATGTCTTGTGTGCCGGTTATTAATGAAGTGGATATGCCTACAATTTGTGCAGTACCTATCCGCGTAGTCTGCGGACCTGAGGTTTCTCGGATTCCTCGCTATGTATTAGCATCGCAGTAGCAGTATAATATTTGTAAAGCTCCATGTAGTATCCATGAAGTAAAAGAAACGGTAGTGCAATGCTACCGTTTTTTTTTGTGTCTAAATTTCCTTCCCTGAACTTGATTCGCGTCAAGCATCCTTATTTTGTTTCCTGTAATATCAACGTCAACTTATTCTTGAAAATCTCTTTCTGGAAAACATGGCATTCGCATTTTCATCGTTTCTTGACTCAGTTCTTTTCTCTTTTAAAACAGGGGAAAAGATAGACTGCTTTCATTGTGGTGAAAAAATGCGTAAAAGCAATGCACTAACCGTCCAATTTAATGGCTACACGCAACCAGTTTGCTGTCACGGTTGCCTTGCTATCCTGCGCACTGTTGAGCAAAATAATCTGGTCAATGAATATATGAAAAACAAAGCCAGCCAGCCAGTTATTGGGTGAGCACATGAGGGATGCGCATGGTGCGATACCAGACATAAGTGAAATAGGTCAGCAGCAACAGCTTGTTACGGAGAAACTGAATCTTTCAGGTATGCGATGTGCTGCCTGTGTGCAATTGATCGAATTTCGCATCAGGCAGTTACCTGGTGTGGTCACATTCCAGATACTTCCTGCCAGCCATCGCGCTGAAATTTCCTGGGATGCAGAATTGCTGACGCTCAAGCGAATTCTTGCAGCCATTACAGACCTTGGATACGGCGCTTTACCCACAAGTCAGTCGCCAGATGAGCTGGAGCAAAAAGAAAACAAGCGCGCCCTGTGGCGCATATTCGTCGCCGGGTTTGCCATGATGCAGGTGATGATGTATGCCTTTCCTGCCTACATGGTTCCTGTGCCGCAGCTTGATGGTGATCTGACACCAGATGTCGATAAGCTGCTGAAGCTGGCTAGCATGATCATCGCGGTACCTGTTATCGGCTTTTCAGCCATGCCTTTCTTTTCTTCTGCTTGGCGTGATTTAAAGAATCATCATATAGGTATGGATGTGCCTGTGTCGCTCGGCATATTGCTGACTTTCTTTGCCAGTGTCTGGGCGTCTTTTCACGGCGGTGCTGTTTATTTTGACTCCGCCATCATGTTTGTTTTCCTCTTGCTCGGTGCGCGGCTGATTGAGTCCAGGGTGCAAAAGCGAACAACTGCAGCACTGAGAATATTGACGCAATTATCGCCAGCGATGGCACAACGTTTTCTTTCATATCCACAGCAGGCTGTTGAGACTGTCGATGTTGCCAGTTTGCAGACGAACGATTATTTGCTCGTGGCAGCCGGTGAGCATATCCCTGCGGATGGTGTCGTCATCAACGGTGAAAGCAGTTGCGACGAAGCATTGATGACGGGTGAATCTTTGCCGGTCAGTAAGTCTATAGGTAGTCATGTGCTGGCGGGGTCTGTGAATATTCACGGCTCTCTTGTGATGCAGGCAAAAGAGGTGGGTGGTGCAACCCAATTGTCGGCATTGATAGGCATGATGGAATCTGCCTCGCTGGAAAAACCGCCGCTGGTTTTGCTGGCAGATAAGCATGCCAGCCGCTTTTTGATCATCATCCTCATCTTAGCCTTTTTCAGCGGCTTGGTCTGGTGGCAAATAGATGCTGACCGTGCCTTGTGGATAGCCATCAGCATCATCGTCGTGACTTGTCCTTGTGCCTTGTCATTGGCGACACCTGGAGTGATGTCCGCAGCCATAGGTATTCTGGCTAAGAATGGTGTTTTGCTGGCGAAGTCAAAAGCCATACAAGCCATGGCATCAGCTACACATATCGTCTTCGATAAAACCGGTACTTTGACCATGGGTAAATTGCAGGTCAGGGAAATGCTACTTGCAAGTGAAAATTCGATCAGTACAGCAATTGCCATGGCGTTGGCATGTCAATCTACACATCCCGTATCCAAAGCAATTGGTGATTATCTGGCGCAAAGGAAATCGCATCAAGATTTACCTGAGTTGAGTAAAATCAGGGAGGTGCCTGGAGGCGGTATTGAAGCTGAATTTGATGGAGAAGTTTATCGCCTGGGTAGTCTGGAATTTGCACATGAACTGCATGTTCAGGAAATGATCGTACCTCCACGCTTTTCAGGGCAAACTTTAACTGTTCTGGCCAATCAACGTGGCAACCTTTTGTGGTTCGCACTCGATGACATATTGCGTGATGATGCGATTGAAGCGATTAGAAATTTAAAGAATAAGGGGAAAACAATACTGCTTTTGTCTGGTGACAGGCTGGATGTCGTCAAGAAAATAGCTGCACAATGCGATATTCAGGAGGCGCATTCGGGGCTAAGCCCCGCAGGTAAATATGAAATAGTGCGAAAGCTACAAGCGAATGGTGCCACAGTAGTCATGGTTGGAGACGGCATGAATGATGGGCCTGTGCTGGCGTTGGCGGATGTATCCGTGGCGATGGGGCAGGGGGCACCAATTTCGCAATCGCGCAGTGATGTATTATTGATGTCTAACCGCTTGCTTGATCTTGATTTTGGAATGACAGTCGCCACTAAAGCCTACCGGCTGATACGCGAAAATCTGGCGTGGGCTGTACTGTACAATGTGCTAGCGATACCAGCAGCCATGGCAGGCTGGCTGGAACCGTGGCACGCTGCTCTGGGAATGTCGCTGAGTTCGTTGATTGTGGTTCTGAATGCGCTGCGCTTGTACTTATTGAGGCAAGCTGTTTATTTGATGCCGGATTGATATAGAGAGCTGCACGGGAAATTATGGATATACTTTACTTGTTAATACCGCTCAGCTTGGTCCTGGTGTTTGCGATTGGTGCCGTATTTTGGTGGGCAGTCAATCACAAACAATTTGATGATCTGGAGGACCAGGGTAAAAGTATTGTTGATGATGTGGATGGTTGAAGATTGGTTATGATGAGCGATCGGCTAAACTCAATATCTGATTTGCCGTGTCAATGAAGTCAAATTCATCAATATTATTTTGTTGTATTGAATGGGCATTGAGGTATTTTGCAAAATTTCGAATAATGGATTTGTTGTAGGCAGGATCGTAATGCTGCTCCAGTAACTCATGCACCAGACCTTGTAGTTCGCGACCTTCTGCCATTCTTCGCCAGCTGAGTATTTTTTCTTTCCCGTGCAGTGCTGTCAGAAAGTGCAATTGTTTATTCAGGCTTTCAGTGTCATGCATGAAATGGGCATATTCTTCGATCAATAACTCCACTCTTCTGGCTGTCGGTAGCATGAGCTGTATGCAAGTCGAGGCACGCATGGCACTCATCAGGTGTTCAGGAACTCGCAGGTCCCCGATCTTTTTACTTTCCGCTTCTACATAAATCACTTTTTGAGGTGAAAATTCCTGCATGCGCTCGAAAATGCGACTTTCGAACTGCTTTTGAGATGGTTGAATATGTTCGGGCAAGCCACCCAGAACTGAACCACGATGTTCCGCCAGTTGTTCCAGGTCAAGGACTTGTGCGCCCAGGCGTTCCAAGGTTTGCAGGGTGCGGCTTTTGCCACTGCCTGTCGGGCCGCATAATACCTGCCACTGAAACTGGTCCAATTCTGCACTCAGGCTGTTATTAACAAATTGCCTGTATGCTTTATAGCCACCATTCAATTGTGCTACGGGCCACCCTACTCTTGCGAAAACATGGGCCATGGAACCACTTCGGTTTCCGCCTCGCCAGCAATAAATCAGTGGTTTCCAGTCGCGAGGTTTGTCCTGAAACAAGCTTTCTATATGCTGTCCTATATTCTTCGCAACCAGAGCAGCACCCAGACGTTTGGCTTCAAATGAACCAACTTGCTTATACTTGGTGCCAACGACAATGCGCTCATCGTTGTCGAGTACCGGGCAATTAATGGCATTGGCAATATGGTCTTCAGCAAATTCAGCGGGACTGCGCGCATCGATGATGGTTTCAAATTCTGCGCGTCGCTCGAATACCTCCGGGAAGTCAAGTAGCTCTGGATATTTCATGAATTGTTTACTCAACTTATTTACTTAAAAGTGGCAACAAATGTGGCCAGACATTATTGAGTATAGCTGGATGGGCCTCTGCAGCAGGGTGGATGCGATCCGCCTGGAAAAGCGTCTCTTTTTCTGCTATGCCTTCCAGCAAAAAGGGAACTAATGCTGTCTTGTTTGCTTTAGCCAATTTTTCATAAAGAGAGAAAAAACGCTCGGAATAATCGGGGCCATAATTTGGTGGGATTTTCATGCCAGCTAAGAGCACTTTGCTGCGCTGCATCTTTGCCATGTCTATCATGCCTTTGAAATTATCTTCAGAAGCTTTTAGCGAGAGGCCACGCAAGGCATCATTGCCACCCAGTTCGATGATAAGTATATCTGGATGATGTTTTTCCAGTAGTTTGGCCAGTCTTGCCTTTCCACCGCTGGTAGTGTCGCCGCTGATGCTGGCATTGATGACAGTGGCCGGGATATTTTTTTGCTGCAATCTCTGCTCCAGCAAGGCTACCCAGCCTTTGCCACGCACCAGTCCATATTCGGCAGATAAGCTGTCGCCGAGCACAAGGATGGTTTTTGATGCAGAATATGCGGGTAAAGTAGTAACTGCAAACATGACGAGCACCAGGGCTTGCTTTAATAAGCTGCTGACGTGACCTGACAATCGAGTAAAAAGCATACGTAAAGACCTTATGGAATCAAATAAAGCGGCAATAGAAGTAAAGCACCTGACCAAGCGCGTAGCGGATGCGACTGGCGAGTTGAGCATACTGAATGGCATAGATTTTACCGCGCAAGCTGGGCAAACGCTTGCAATTGTTGGGGCATCTGGTTCTGGCAAGTCAACCTTGCTTGGTATTCTTGCAGGTCTGGATACGCCAACGGAAGGCAAGGTCATGCTGGATGGCGTAGATATTTTTGATTTGACAGAAGATGGTAGAGCGCAATTCCGTAAGGAGAAACTGGGTTTTGTATTTCAGTCTTTTCAATTATTGATGCATTTGAATGCATTGGAAAATGTCATGTTGCCGCTGGAGTTGCGCGGTGATAAACAGGCTCGTGCCAAGGCAGAGAAAATGCTGGAACACGTTGGACTGGGTTCAAGACTCAGGCATTATCCCAAGTTTCTGTCAGGTGGTGAGCAGCAGCGGGTGGCGCTGGCTCGGGCGTTTGTCACCGAGCCGCCTTTGTTGTTTGCTGATGAACCTACCGGCAGCCTGGATGCCGCCACTGGCGAGGCTATCATCAATCTGATGTTCACTTTGAATCGCGAGCGTGGATCAACCCTGGTCCTGGTTACGCACGACTTGTCGATTGCAGCAAGATGTGGGAGGGTGTTAACCATCAGTGCCGGTCATTTGCGGTCTGACACTGTCAATGCATGAGGATGCATTAATTTACTTCAGGTTCCCGTCCCAGTTGTAAGCCTGAATATTGCCATCACTATAGGCAGCCAGCCAGCCGCCACGCTTGGTCTGGTCATCGCAATCGCAATCCCAGTCCGGCAATACATGCCTGGTTTGACCATTATTGGTGTGTATGGCTGGCCTGTGCGTATGCCCATGTATCATGGTGCTGCTGCCAGTTTGTAAAAACAATGCTGCAATGGCATCAGCGTTGACATCCATGATGGCGACGGATTTTTGTTTTTGTTCCATCTTGCTTTCTGTTCGCAAGCCTTCAATGATTTTTTTACGTTGCTCAAGCGGCATAGCCAGGAAAGTCGTTTGCCACTCTGCTTGCCTGACTTGCGCCCTGAATTTCATGTACGCGTGATCATCTGTGCATTGCGCATCGCCATGGCTAAGCACTATTTTTTTGCCTGCCAGATCAATTACGCTGGGATCATTCAGCAAGATTGCCCCGGTTGCAGCAGAAAAATCGGCGCCGATCAAAAAATCGCGATTTCCAGCTATCCAGTATAGTTGCACGCCGTGATCATGGACTTTGCGCAGGGCCTGGACGATGGGCAAATTATAGCTGTCGTTGATATTGTCATCACCCACCCAATATTCAAACAAATCCCCCAATAAATACAGTGACTTGGCCTGAGTCGCCTGCTTGTCGAGAAAACTTAAAAATGCCGCCGTGGTCAAGGGCAGAGTGGCATTTAAATGGGTGTCAGAAACAAAAAGCGCAACCAGTTCAGGTTGCGCTTTTGTCTGATTCGCGCTGTGGTCTGCGATCATGGAATGTGCTAATAGATATTAAACGATTTCTGCTTTTTCGATCAGGACGTTTTCTACCGGTACGTCCTGGAACATGCCAGTACGGGTGGTTTTTACCGCTGTGATTTTGTCGACGATATCCATACCCTCAACTACTTTACCAAATACGCAGTAACCCCAACCATCCTGGCCTGGGTAATCGAGGAAGTCATTCTTTTTTGTATTGATGAAAAACTGGGCTGAAGCAGAGTGCGGATCGCCAGTGCGTGCCATGGCCAGTGCATAACGCTCATTTTTCAAGCCGTTCTTGGCTTCATTTTCGATAGGTGCATTGGTGGATTTTTGGTTCATGCCTGGCTCAAAACCGCCGCCTTGGATCATGAAGCCATCAATGACGCGATGGAAAATGGTGCCGTTGTAGTGACCAGATTCAACATAGGCCAGGAAATTGGCAACAGTTTTTGGAGCTTTTTCTTCGTTCAGGTCAATCTTGATATTACCGAAGTTGGTGGTCAGAATAACGGCCATGGTAGTCTTTCTTTTCAAAAAATTTAGAGATTTGTTTACTTTAGCAGGGTAGCGGATTGAATGATAACTGGTTTGACAGGTACATTTTGCATCATTTTTGCTTCGCCAGTTTCGACCACTTTAATTTTTTCAACTACTTCCATACCCTTGATGACTTTGCCAAATGGCGTGTAGCCTGCGGTCATTGCCAGTGCTCGGACACGTCTTTCGTTGACGGTGTTGCCACGGTACTGGAATTCTACCGGGTCTCCCTCAGGCAGGATTTGATGGTTCAGGAACTCATTGTCTTTGACATTGATGTAAAACTGCGCGCTTGCTGAATTGGGGTCTTGCGTGCGGGCCATGGCAACCACGCCCAGGTCATTTTTCAAGCCGCGGTCCAGCGCTTCACGTGCTTCCAGCGGGACAGGTTTATTGGTCGGCTTTTCTTTCATATCCTTGTCGTAACCCCCACCTTGTATCATGAAGTTATCAATGACACGATGAAAGATGGTTCCTTTGTAATGTCCGCTTTTAACGTACTTGAGGAAATTTTCGACGGTTTTTGGGGCCGCCTCAGGGTAGAGTTCAATAACGATTTCACCCATGTTGGTCTTAAATGCGACCTTTGGTTGCCCTTCGGCAAAACTGAAGGCGCTTGCCATCATCAGGCAGGTGCCCACAAATACACTGCCCAGTCCGGTTTTTGATATTTTCATATTCAGCATACGTTAGTGATGGAAGAAATAAGTTTACAGTAAACTGCTCAGACCGTGGTTTCGTAAATGATGCGCCATCTGGCTGCTTCTTTCAGCCAGTATTGACGTTTGCGAACCGCTGCTCTGGCTTTGCCATTTGTGGTTTCCTGGGTAAAAGTACTGACGATGAGCTCATCTTTACCTGGGTAACGAAAATGGGTGACATCTTTCAATTTTATAACAGGATTATGCCAGTTATCCCAACTTTGCTGCTGCTTGGGAAACCAGGTATTCAGGTTGTCACCCTGCATAGTCTTAAAATTCCGCGAATAATTGGTTAAAATGCGATTGGCATTCTGGCTTTGCATGTCCAGGCGCCAGTCATCAACCAACTTTTCTGCCAGGTGCCTATCCAGTATCCATTTATTGCGGCTGACAAATTCCAGTTGCTCACTAATGATGACGGGGGTTTTTCCTATGTCCACCATGGACGAAATTTTCAAAAAATCCGGATTCGTCAATACCACGCAGCCATCTGATGCTAAGGGTGGGCGACTGAAGCTCTCAGGTGGCATACCATGCAGCCAGATGCCAGAACCATTGCGGCCATTGAATTTGTCCCATTCATTGGGGTAGTTCAGGGGCAGGGCGCCAGGGCCATAAAAGCTAGGCAGCTTGGCACCAGCCAGTCGGCTGGTGATGTAATACACGCCTATGGGTGTTTTTTGATCACCTTCTTTGAGTTTATTGATGCCAAATTTTCCCTGGCTGATGTAGAAATCGTTGACCAGACGTGGCTGGCCCCCGGCATTTTCATACACATATAAACGCGATTTTTTGGCATCAACGACGATGGCCTGTTTCTGGTCGTCGCGCAATTGCAGGATGACTCTGGGGATAAGCTCCGGGTCAGGGCGTTCACGGTAAGAACGTAGTCGAGCAGCCGCCTCATCTCTGAGATCTTTCAATTTGTCCGGTTGAGTCAAAGCGCCAACGCCAAAATTGCGTACCGGGCGAGTATGCATTAACAATAAATCGCCTTGTATCAGGTGGGCTAGTTGAAAATGTGGGTAAGCTTCAACCAACGCATCTATCTTGCTTTGCGCTTTTTGCAAGTTATTGGCCGCCAGGCTTTTATAGACTTCAATGAGCAATGCATCCGGGTCAGGTGCATTTGGATTGATTTCTGCGGGCGCGACCTTGTTTGGCCGTGACTTGGCCATGACCGATGCTGGCGATAGTGTAGATGCAATGCATGTCATTGTAACAATGGCACAAATGCACAATTTTCCGACTTTGCCAGCAGTCGGAATTTCAGGATTGACAGCAAAAAACATTAGCTACCCGCACGCTCCTGTTTGATCTGCCATTTGCCATCCTGCTTTACCATATGCAAGGTTTTGCGGCTATTGGCAGTCAATTGATCAGATGTATAAATCTGGCGGAATTTGACGGTTGCGGTATTACCATCCACATCGACTTTGGGTGATTCTATTTTGACATTGATGCGGCCTTTGCCCTCTATCCTGTGGCGGCGTTCTTCTGCCCATGCTTTGAAGCTTTCACCCTTTGGGGGTTGAAAGTCTTTTGCGTAATGGCCCAGATAGGCATTGGTATCTTTGTTACTCCAGGCCTTGGCCCAATTTTCTACAGCTTTCATGACATCTTCTTCTGATTTGTCATTAGCAGCAGCAATAGGTGCGGGCTTGGTTTTGGGTTCTGGCTTGGCGGTTTCAACTTCAGGTTTTGCCACCGCAACAGCAGCGGAATTAGTCTTGACTGGCGCAGCAGGTGTTGGTGCTGCTGTTGCTGCCATGGCTGCTTTAGGATTGGTGCCGCCAGTGGTATTGCCAACCAGATTTTTAACCAGGGTGAGTTTCAGCTTGGCGGTATTGTTTCCAGAATCGAGCTGTAAGGCCTTGTCATAAGCCTGGCTTGCCAGTTTGGCATACACATCGCCCAGGTTTTCATGGGCCGTGCCATAAGTAGGATTGGTCCTGATGGCCATTTCCAAAGCGGCACGTGCTTTGTCATATTGCCCTGATGAAGCATATAGCACTGCCAGATTATTATAAGGTTCAGGCAATTCCGGATAATCGTCGGTCAGTTTAGTGAAAATGCTGATGGCTTCCGCAGACTTGTTTTGCTCTGTCAGTATTAAACCCTTGAGAAAGCGCATCTGCGCATCCTTGGGGCGCTGTGCCAATGCCGCATCCACTTTCTGCAAGGCTTCACCTACTTGGCCAGCCCTGAGTAATTTGCCAACATCTGCGGCCTCATCAGCGCGCGCATAGGCAGACATCAATAACAAGGACAGACTGGATACGGTAAGTACATTCTTTAAAATGTGGCGCATGGTGTTCGGTCTTGGATTTATAGGGGTTAGGCAGAACATATAAGCAGCAATGTTATACTGGCTTGCAAGCAAAGCGCCATCTTATCAAATAAGTTGCCGACTATGGGTGTTTGACAAACAAACAGCATTTTCCCTTCACTTTATTTTTCAGTTTTAACTGAATCTGTGACGTCACGTGACTTGTATGCAAGTTGGGCTATAGGGATTTGTGTCATGGAAACAGGTATCTGGATGCTGATTTTTACTGCTCTGGCGCAAGACAAAAGCGGGGAATACTGGACAGCAGGGCAGGTTTTGATATCTAATCTGGTCCGTCAGGACTAATTGTCCATTATAAAAACATACGAATTTTACAAAACAGGCATCTAAATTCTTGTTTTGTACGCTTAGCATAGCGACACTTGATTCAATTAAACACAGCGCCAGCGCCAGAATGAAATT
This sequence comes from Undibacterium sp., assembly GCF_030683615.1. NCBI lineage: Bacteria > Pseudomonadati > Pseudomonadota > Betaproteobacteria > Burkholderiales > Oxalobacteraceae > Undibacterium > Undibacterium sp. The sequence goes on along the minus strand of NZ_JAUXQE010000045.1, from coordinate 12,327 downwards.
GGATTTTTTTATCAACTCGTGTGATGTTAAGGAGGCACGATGACTAAAACGACATTTTTAAATTTTGAACAATCAATTGCAGAACTGGAAACAAAAATAGAAGAACTGCGTTTTGTTCAAGATGATTCCGCAGTCGATATTTCTGAAGAAATAGACAGGCTGTCGAAGAAAAGCCAGATGTTGACAAAGGATATTTACGCCAAGTTGACCCCGTGGCAAGTGTCGCAAATCTCCCGCCACCCTCAGCGTCCATATACGATGGACTACATCAATCAGATGTTCACTGATTTCCATGAGTTGCATGGCGACCGCAGTTTTTCAGATGATCAATCCATCGTGGGCGGTCTGGCAAGGTTCAATGGTCAGGCATGTATGGTCATGGGGCACCAAAAAGGTCGTGATACCAAAGAACGTGCCATGCGCAATTTCGGCATGCCCAAGCCAGAGGGCTATCGCAAGGCCATGCGCCTGATGAAGCTGGCTGAAAAATTCGATATACCTGTATTTACTTTTGTTGATACCACTGGCGCATGGCCAGGCATAGATGCCGAAGAGCGCGGCCAGTCCGAGGCTATTGGTCATAACCTGTATGTTATGGCAGAGCTGAAGGTGCCGCTGATCACCACTATTATTGGTGAAGGTGGCTCTGGCGGTGCGCTGGCATTGGCGGTAGGTGATGCTGTATTGATGTTGCAATATGCAACTTATTCTGTGATTTCGCCAGAGGGTTGCGCTTCCATCCTGTGGAAGACTTCTGATCGCGCATCCGATGCCGCCGAAGCACTGGGTTTGACAGCGCACAGGCTGAAAGCCATGGGCCTGATCGACAAGATCATCAATGAACCATTGGGTGGCGCGCATAGAGATCCTAAACAAATGTGTGCTTTGGTAAAACGCGCACTGGCAGATACCCTGCGTCAATTCCAGGGTGTAAAAACCAAGGACTTGCTGGCTGCCCGTCATGAAAAATTGCTGAGCTACGGTAAGTTTAAGGAAACGAAACTTGCTGAATGAGGCCAGATCAACATTGCTCCAGTCTTGAGCAAACATTCTCAAAAAAACTCGATGCCATTATTGCTGATTTCTGTGAAGGAAGGCTGCAAAATGGCATCGCTGTAGCTTATAGCGGCGGCCTGGATTCGACGGTTTTGCTATCCCTGGCGATGAATTATTGCCGCCGCAACAATATTCCTCTGTTTGCCTTTCATGTACACCACGGACTGAGTCCCAATGCCGATGCCTGGCTGGATCACTGCCGGGCTGGCTGTGTTGCCACTGGCATCAGCTTTCAATCTGAATGCATACAGGTTAGCCGCGACAGTGGTGATGGCGTGGAAGCGTCTGCCCGCAAGGGGCGCTATCACGCTTTGGGACGAATGTCGAAAAATGCCGGCATTCCATTAATCCTGGCTGCTCATCATCAGGATGACCAGGCTGAAACCCTGTTATTGCAGTTGTTACGAGGCAGCGGCGTAGCTGGCATGTCGGGTATGGATGTTTGTCATCGTGCGCCTAATTTGTTTGGTCATGATGAAGTCATGCTGGGGCGGCCACTGCTGACAGAAAAACGAAGCACACTCGAAGCTTATGGGAGTCAGCAGGGTTTAAGCTACATCGAAGATGAATCCAATACTGACCAGCGTTATCTGCGCAATGCCATCCGCCACAGTGTGATGCCGGTGCTTGAGGGTTTGTCGCCAGGCTATTCAGAGCGCATCGCGCGTTCTGCCACTCATTTCCAGGCTGCGCAAGATTTGCTGCTGGAAGTTGCTGAACAAGATTTCGTCAGTTGCACGCATGAGACCGGCCTGGCAATTGCTGCCATGCGCGCACTGAGTCCTGCACGCAGGGACAATTTGTTCCGCTACTGGTTTTCCAGGACTGGTGTGCGCATGCCAACGACTTCGCGCTTGAAAGAAATGCAAAGCCAGTTGTTTGATGGACGTGAAGATGCGCGTATTACAGTGCAGCACGATACTATCGCTATACACCGCTATAAAGATACTGTTTATTTATCAGCGCAACAAGTTGAAGTGGCAGAGGAAAGCCGTTTGCAAGAGTTTGTCTGGCAAGGACAGGCACATATCCATTTCCCTGAATTTGCTGGTAGCCTGCATTTTGACCAGAGTGATCATGGTTTTGATGCGGCCTGGTTGCAGTCGCAGGGGCTTTCCTTGCATTTGCGCAGGGGAGGGGAGCGATTGAAGCTGGCAGAAAACCGCTCGACCCGCGACATGAAAAGTCATTTTCAGTCCTTGCGCATACCATTCTGGCAGCGGGAACGCTTACCCTATGTCTCTACGGGCCAGAATTTACTGTTTGCTGCCGGCGTCGGCATGCAAAGCCGGTTTTGCCAGGCGGCGCCAGGCGCATGTGTTTCCCTGCGCTGGGTTTTTGATTAAATTAAGTATTGTCGTCTTATAGGAATATTCAATATGCGTAGGCAGCTAGTCCTCGATACCGAAACCACAGGTTTGAATGCACGCAATGGCGACCGCATCATAGAAATTGGCTGTGTAGAATTAATTAACCGTAAGCTGACTGGAAATAATTTCCATCGTTATATCAATCCTGAGCGTGATTCTGAAGAAGGCGCGCTGGCAGTTCACGGTTTGACGACAGAGTTTTTAAGCGATAAGCCCAAGTTTGCCGAAGTGGTTGAAGAATTCTGCACCTATATCAAGGATGCAGAAATCATTATTCATAATGCACCCTTTGACGTCGGCTTCTTGAATGCAGAACTTGCGCGCCTGAATTTGCCAGCGCTGACCGAGTATTGCCCCAGTATTGTAGATACCCTGGTGCAGGCAAAGGAATTGCATCCCGGAAAGCGAAATTCACTGGATGCCCTCTGTACCCGCTATGAGATTTCAAATTCACACCGCAAATTGCATGGCGCTTTGCTGGATGCTGAATTATTGGCAGATGTTTTTCTGGCAATGTCGCGCGGGCAAAATAGTTTTGAGATCGATATTGAGGAAGATGACACCCCAAAAGAACAGGAAGTTGTCGCCTTTGATATGCCGGTTGGAGAGATTACTGTCTTAATGGCAACGGATGAAGAGATGGGGGAGCATGATGCCTTATTGTCAGGCCTGGATAAGCAAATCAAGGATAAATGCATCTGGCACACGACCGTGTAGGAAACAATGGTAAATATTGCCTTTAAAGAAATATATAAATAGCAATAAATATAAGAATTACTAGCTTTAATAGCCACCTAAAAGACTCAAAAATGATCACCTGTTGCAAACAGGTGATTTTTTTTGAGTTTTTTTTGATCCCAGCCCTAAAGTTTTCACAATTTGTTGCCGTTAGATGGGTATTAAAATAAATCAAAAATATTTTTAAATTTTCCCTAAAGTTTTCTAAAGTGCTGCCGTTAATGATTACAAGACGATGAAGTAAAAGCTCGTTTTTTACGTAAGCAATTGTTTTCATTGAAGTTTTTTGAATTGGCCAATTTTGCTGATCCGAAAAAATAAAAATCTGTTTTCTACGAAATTTCGTTTTGTAGATGTCTAAATGTGCCTGTAGGATATTTTCCTACGGCATGTCTTCGTTTTATTCTTGGTTTAAATACGGATTCTCGCTTATACAGCCGCTTTTCCTCAGCCTGCACAATGTATCTCACTGGCAACGCAAACATGCCGCTGATTACAAACTGGAGGGTGAGAAAATGACGCAGAACGATATGATGGCCGAGATTCGGGATGCCAATTTGAGTTATTTGATGTTGGCACAACAAATGATTCGCGCTGATAAAGCGACCGCTATTTTCCGTTTGGGTATCGGCAAGGAAATTGCAGACCTGATCGAAGGTTTGAATAACGCCCAGATTTTGAAATTGGCTGGCTCCAATATGATGTTGGCGCGCTTCCGCTTTGAAGATAGCTCCATTTTGTGTATGTTGACAAATTACAACAAGGAACGTGCTCTTGCGCATTCCCATGCTGCGATTTTGATGGCTGGTCAGCCAGTTGAAGAAATCCATTAATTTGTCGGGAATTGAATCGAAGCGGACGGAGAAAAATCATGGCAAGCAAAAGCGTAGTAAACGAAGCTCACGAAATTCAACTGGCAATTGAATTGGTCAATCTGGGTGCCAGATTGCAATTGCTGGAATCTGAGACTTCCTTGTCGCGTGAGCGTCTGCTGAAGATATACAAGGAATTGAAGGGTGTATCTCCACCAAAAGGCATGTTGCCTTTTTCTGCTGACTGGTTTGTTACCTGGCAGCCAAATATTCATTCTTCCCTGTTTATGAATATTCATAAATATTTGCGCGAACATGCGGGAGTGGCTGGCATCGAGGCCGTCATCAAGGCATATCGCCTATACTTGGAGCAATTTCCAGTGCCAGCGGGTGAGGAGCCAGTATTGTCTCTGACACGTGCCTGGACTCTGGTTCGCTTCTTTGAAGGAAAAATGCTGAGTTTTGCAAAATGTTGCAAATGCGGTGGGCATTTTGTTGCACATAGTCTGGATTTGCATGATGATTATGCATGTGGTTTGTGCCACGTCCCGTCAAGGGCGGGTAAAACAAAAAAAGCAAAAGATGCGGAGGCCTCGCTGGAAATGGTGGCTTAAAATTCAGGAGGAGCCTTGGAGGTAGTATCATCGAAAACTCGCAAAGGCAAACTCCTATTGGGTGACGGAGTCTTTTCTTCGCCCGTCTTTCTGGCGCTGTTATTGCAGTTACGCGCTTTTGGCTTGTCTTATTTGTTGTATGTCACTGATCAGTGGTGGTTTGGCGGCATACTGTCTCCTTATTTTCTTCTCGCTATTCACGCAAGTTTAGCCGCTGGCCTCAGCATTATGCTGGGCATGAGTTGGTGGTGGTGGTTGATACAATTTGTTTTCCCGCTTGCAGTTATTGCTTCTCTTGTTTTTCAGTTGCATCCAGCACTTAGTTTGTGCATCTTTTTGCTGATGGTATTGTTGTTTTGGTCAACTTACCGTACGCAAGTTCCATATTTTCCTTCCAAATCCAGTTTATTGCCGTGTATTCTTGAGCAACTACCTGCGCGCGATGATTTGCGTTTCATTGATATAGGTAGTGGCTTTGGTGGTGTATCCGTCAGTCTCGCAAAACTGCGGCCACAGCAATCATTTTATGGCGTCGAAATCGCGCCTTTTCCCTGGCTAGTAAGTTGGTTCAGGGCGAAACTGGCGGGGCCCAGACTTGGTTTTTACTTGAAAGACTATCTTCGACTTGATTTCGCTGAATTTGATGTGGTGTTCGCGTATTTGTCGCCAGCGGCCATGCCAGAGTTGTGGGTGAAAGTGAGGTCTGAGATGCGGTCGGATACCTTGTTCATGAGTTATGAGTTTAAAGTGCCTGGTATTGATGCGGATGTAACTATAAAAAGCAATGCGAATGACCCCGCTCTCTATATCTGGCGCATATAATGATCATAGTGAAATGTATTCCTGAAGCAATATTTAACCTTCCATTTCTGGTGAATGTTTCAGGTCTGAGGTAGTGTAGTTGATATTATAAAAAATCCTCTCTAAGGAGTAAAAGCCTGTGTTAGTTATCGTTGGCTATATCATTGTGGTTGGCTCGGTCTTTGGCGGCTTCGTCATGTCCGGCGGACACGTTGCTGTATTGTTTCAGCCACTGGAATTGTTAATGATAGGTGGCGCCGCGGTAGGTGCTTCACTGGTGGGTAATAATGCAAAAACTCTGAAGGCTTCATTGAAAGCACTTCCTGGCGTTTTGAAAGGCTCAAAATACAATAAAGCTTTGTACATGGAGTTGATGACCATGTTGTTTGATGTGCTAACCAAAGTGCGTAAGGAAGGCCTGATGTCCATCGAAGGTGATATCGAACGTCCGGAAGAAAGCCCGCTGTTCAGTAAATATCCTTCAATTGTTCATGATCATCATATGATGGAGTTCATATCGGATTATTTGCGGCTGATGGTCTCAGGGAACATGGATGCTTTTCAGATCGAAAACTTGATGGATAATGAGTTGGAAACGCATCATCACGAAGGTGCAGTTCCTGCACATTTCATTGCCAAGCTTGGTGATGGCTTGCCTGCTTTTGGGATTGTGGCTGCGGTGATGGGCGTTGTGCACACGATGGAATCGGTTGGTATTCCGCCTGCTGAATTGGGGATTCTCATCGCGAAGGCCTTGGTCGGTACCTTTCTGGGTATCTTGCTGGCATATGGATTTGTCGGTCCTTTATCGAGTTTGATGGAGCAACAGTTGGATGAGTCATCCAAGACTTTTCAGTGTATCAAGGTTACTTTGCTGGCCAGTCTGAATGGTTATGCCCCAGCTTTGGCAGTGGAATTTGGGCGGAAAGTGCTATATTCAACTGAGAGGCCCACCTTTTCGGAGTTGGAAGATCATATTAAGCAATCTAAATCTAAATAATAAAAACAGGATTGATGATGGCAAGCGAAGAACTTCGACCAATTATAGTCAAACGCATCAAGAAGGTGGCCGGTGGTCATCATGGTGGTGCGTGGAAGATTGCGTACGCTGACTTTGTCACTGCGATGATGGCTTTCTTCTTATTGATGTGGTTGCTGGGGTCTACAGCCAAGGGTAATTTGAACGGCATTGCCGAGTATTTCCAGACTCCCCTGAAGGTGGCAATGGCTGGTGGTGATGGCAGTGGCGATAGTTCTAGTGTTATCAAGGGCGGTGGTAAGGATCTCAGCGCACGAGAAGGGCAAAATCGCAAAGGTGATATTGACGCACAGAAGAAAACTTATAATCTCCAGGCTGCAGAGGCTGCTTTGGCCAAAGTTGAAGCTGAGAGGTTAAAGGGCTTGAAAACAAAAATTGAAGCGGCGATTGAGTCTAATCCTACCTTGAAGCAATACAAGAAACAATTGTTGTTGGATATTACAACCGATGGTTTGCGTATTCAAATGGTCGATGAACAAAATCGCCCTATGTTTGCCTCTGCCAAGGCAGATTTACAGCCCTATACCAGAGAAATTTTGCATGAGATAGGTAAAGCACTTAATGATGTGCCTAATCGCATCAGTTTGTCTGGCCACACTGATGCAGCGCCGTATGGTAGTGGCGAACGCGGCTACAGCAATTGGGAGCTCTCTGCTGACCGTGCCAATGCATCAAGACGTGAGTTGATTTATGGGGGGATGGATGAGACCAAGATGTTAAGAGTCGTTGGCCTTTCTTCTTCGGTACTCTTTGACAAGCAAGATCCTTTGAATCCTATCAATCGTAGAATCAGCATTATCGTCATGAATAAGAAAGCAGAGCAGTCTGCATCGCAGGACGGAGGCACCATTGAAGTCGAAAGTCAACCTGACTCAAGTGCAGAAATTTCAGTCAAGCCTTGAAAGAAGTAATGACAGGCAAAGCAGTAGCAAGCTACAAGTAAGACTGCAGCATCATTAAGTCAAAATGCATAGATAGGATGCTTAAGATGTCCAAAAAGAAACTGTTGGGTTCTCAGGTTAAGCAACTTTTATCAGGTGTGTCTGATCATGGAAATGCACATTTGCTGGAGGTTGAGACCGACCTTGCGCAAACAACGATACTCCTGGGTGAGGCGATAGAAAAGCTGGGTGTCAGCTTCATGGCGCTGCATGCGGCAATATCGAGTGAGCAGGAGGAAATCAATTTGATCGTCAGTTCTGGCGGTGTTTCAGATGAAAGTGTGTTGCGGCTCAAGGTCATACAGGAAGATATTTCCAAGCATATCAGCTCAGCAGTAACCAGCTTGCAATTTCAGGATTTGACCAGTCAATTGATTTCACGAACCTTGCAAAGATGTGAAGGCTTGCGCGAAGTGCTGGGGACTTTAGGTGTGTTGGGTAATGATATTGAACATGATGGTGAATCTGATGAATTGACGGCGTTGCTGCGCGAAACTAACTTACGCCTGGAAAAGCAAAGTGCGGATCTGAAGAATTTGTTACGTAAAGCAGTGCATCAAAAGCATCTGGATAGTGGTGACATAGAGTTATTTTAAATCAAGTGGCAGTGAGCGGAAGCTGCCTATAATTCGTATAACGGAGTAAATATGGCCAAGACAATTTTAGCTGTGGATGATTCTGGCTCCTTGAGGCAGATGGTAGCTTTCAGTTTAAAAGCAGCGGGATATCAGGTAATTGAAGCAGTTGATGGTCAGGATGGTCTGGAAAAAGCACGTAATCAAGTAGTCGATTTGGTGCTGACGGACCAAAACATGCCAAGAATGGATGGTCTTACTCTCATCAAGTCTTTGCGTGGTTTGCCATCTTATGCGCGCGTGCCCATACTGATGCTGACAACTGAGTCAAGCGACGATATGAAGGCTAAAGGTCGTGCTGCTGGTGCCAATGGCTGGCTGGTAAAACCATTTGATCCGCAGAAACTGACTGAAGTGGTTAAAAAAGTGATTGGCTGAATTCATGGCCCGCAGTTTGGGCAAACAAATGTAAATCACGGAGTTTAATAATGACGATTGACATGAGTCAGTTTTTCCAAGTGTTTTTCGACGAGGCGGAAGAGCTTCTTGCCGAGAAGGAAAAATTGTTACTTGCCGTCGATATCTCTTCGCCAGATCCTGAGGATTTGAATGCCATTTTCCGGGCAGCTCATTCCATCAAGGGTGGAGCTTCGACTTTTGGCCTGACGGACATGACAGAAGTGACTCATATTCTGGAGTCGCTGCTCGATAAAATACGCAAGGGAGAGATGGCGCTTACTGGGGAGCACGTCGACGCTTTTCTCATCGCCAAAGATATTTTGAAAATGCAGCTTGATGGCCATAGGCTCGGTACCCCTGTTGATCAGGATGCTGTTGCTGATGTCAGGATGTTGCTGCAATCGCTGTCACAGGATCCGGTGCCCGCATCGGCACCTATCGCCAGTTTTAATAGCCGAATCCCAGAGCTTGATCATTCCGATGTCGTCTTTAAAACGGCATTTAAAATTGAAATGCCTGAAGTATCTGAAGCTGATGCTGTTGCCATCATGTCTGAGTTAGGGTTGCTGGGTGCGATTTCCAGGCTCGATAATAATGGTAAAAACGTAGTTCTGGCATTACGCACCAATGAAAGCAAAGATGACATCATTTCGATTTGTTCTTTCATACTTAATCCTGATACTCTGAAAATAAGCGAAGAACAGATTGCCAGCTTACCTGCTGGCAAGGCAGAGCCTACCGAAGATGAGCTTGGATATGGATTCTTTGAACCTCTGGAATCCATGTTTCCATCAGAAGAAAATAAAGCCGCTCCTGTAGCTGAAAAAATGGTGGATGTTGTTGCCGCTGAAAAGCAAGTTCAGCAAGCCGAGAAAAAAATTGAAAAACCTGCGGCCTCTCAAGAATCCTCAACCATACGGGTTGGTATAGAGAAAGTGGATCAGTTGATTAATCTGATCGGTGAGCTGGTGATTACCCAGGCCATGCTGGAACAGCGTACTCAGGATCTTGACCCTATCGCCAATGAGCGCTTGTTAAGCAGCGTTGCACATTTGACGCGCAATACCCGTGATCTGCAAAAGGCCGTCATGTCCATACGCATGATGCCTATGGATTATGTGTTTTCACGTTTCCCGCGGATGGTCAGAGATCTGGCGACCAAACTTGGCAAGAAAGTTGAATTTGTCACTTATGGCGCTTCGACGGAGCTGGATAAAGGCTTGATTGAACGCATCGTTGATCCACTTACCCATCTGGTTAGAAATAGTATCGATCATGGTATAGAGATGCCGGCAACCAGGGCGCAATCTGGTAAAAATGAAACCGGTAAATTATCCCTTTCTGCTGTGCATCAGGGCGGCAATATTGTTATTGAAGTCAGTGATGACGGTGGTGGTTTGCACAGGGAAAAAATTCTCGCCAAGGCAAAGCAGAATGGTTTGACTGTATCTGACTCTATGACTGATAGTGAGGTCTGGCTCCTGATTTTTGCTCCCGGCTTTTCTACTGCTGAGACTGTCACTGATGTTTCAGGTCGCGGTGTTGGCATGGATGTCGTCAAACGTAATATAACTGCCATGGGTGGGGTAGTCGATATACGCTCGGCGAAAGGATATGGAACAACTATTACGATTTCCCTGCCTTTGACACTGGCAATACTTGATGGCATGTCGATTAAATTTGGTAACGAGATTTATATCTTGCCTTTGGGCTTCGTTATGGAATCGTTGCAACCGACCAAGGCGGACATTAAAGAAATCAGCGGCAAGGGCAGGGTGGTCAAGGTCCGTGACGAGTATCTGCCACTCGTGCCGTTGTACGAATATTTTGACATTCAGCCCAAATATACTGATCCATCCGATGGCATTGTTGTCATTGTTGAGGTGGATGGTAAAAAAGCGGCGCTGTTTGTTGATGATCTGGTAGGTCAGCAGCAAGTTGTGGTGAAAAACATAGAATCAAATTACAAGAAAGTCCCCGGAATCTCAGGTGCAACGATTCTGGGCGACGGTGGTGTTGCACTTATTTTGGATGTCGCTGCTGTTTTGCGCACCGCGCGATGAAGATTGAATTAGAAATTTAAGACGAGGAAAAAGAAATGACGCAAATTTCACAGGCTGGTGATCATGGTTCCAATGATGGAACTAAGTCCGATATTGCTGGGCATGAATTCCTTGCTTTCACTTTGGGAAATGAAGAGTACGGTATTGACATTCTCAAGGTGCAGGAAATACGAGGTTACGAAGCAGTAACTCGCATCGCCAATGCCCCAGATTTCTTGAAGGGTGTTATCAACTTGCGCGGCATTATTGTTCCCGTCGTTGATATGCGCATTAAGTTTAATTTGGGTACGCCTACCTACGATCAATTCACGGTCGTTATTATTTTGAATATCGAGGGTCGCATAGTTGGTATGGTCGTGGATAGCGTTTCCGATGTTACTACCTTGTTGCCAGAGCAGGTCAGGCCAGCACCAGAAATGGGAACAACGTTTAGCACAGACTTCCTGATTGGTCTCGGTACGCTGGATGATCGCATGTTGATACTTGTAGACATTGATAAATTGATGTCGAGTCCAGAAATGGGCTTGGTTGATACAGCGGCATAGAGCCTGTTTTTCCTGGATTGATTGGCAAGAAAATAGAGTCGGTGTAGTAGCTAGCAAAAAATAAAATGGAGACGCTATGAATCTGAGAAATTTTAAAATCGGCACCCGCCTGGGATTGGGCTTTGCACTTATTTTGGTGGGCCTGATTGCAGTTATTTTATTTGTTAATGCGCTTAGTGGCAACAATCGCAAGGCAATGGCAGATGGTTTGAACCTGTCCGCACAAAAGCAGGTATTGGCAAATAATATGAAAAGTGCCTTGTTTGAAGGCGGAATAGCCATGCGCAATATCGGCATACAGTCAGATGTCGGTGAAATGCAAAAAGAAGAGGCCAAGGTCAAGCTGCAAAAGAAAAAATATGAAGAAGCCAAGGATAAAATTGCTTCTTTGGGTTTGAGTGAAGAAGAAAAGAAAATTCTTGGTGATATTGCCAAAATTGATAAGGAAATAGATAAGCCATTAAAGGATGCTGTTGGCCAGGCGTTGGCATTTAATGCGGAAGGTGCTGCAAAGATTATTGCGACAGTGATTGATCCCTTGAGCACCAAATCAATCCAGGAAATGAATAAGTTGGTCGATGTGCAGGATGTCGCTTCGAAGCAGGTTTTTGAAACCTTTGCAGCTGCAGGCGCGAAACTGACTAATTGGCTTTATGTCATTTTGTTGTCTGCTCTGGCATTAGGCGCACTGTTTGCCTGGACCATCACTCGTAGTATTACACAGCCCTTGCAAGAAGCCCTGAGTCTGGCCGAAACTGTGGCAGAAGGAGATTTACGTAGTCAGGTCGCAGTAACAGGTAATGATGAAGTGGCTTCATTGTTCCAGGCTTTGAAGAATATGAACGACAATTTGGCTGCCACGGTTGGGCAGGTAAGGACCGGTACAGAGACCATCACGGTAGCATCGCAAGAGATTGCTTCTGGCAATGCTGATCTGTCCAGTCGGACGGAATCGCAGGCCAGTTCACTGGAAGAAACCGCCAGCTCGATGGAAGAGCTGACCAGTACAGTCAGGCAAAATGCCGACAATGCACGCCAGGCTAATCAGCTGGTAGTCTCTGCATCCGGTGTTGCTGTCAAAGGTGGTGCAGTGGTTGGTCAAGTAGTGAGTACCATGGGTTCGATCAAGGAAAGTTCTCGCAAGATTGTTGACATCATTGGCGTGATTGACGGTATCGCCTTCCAGACCAATATCCTGGCCTTGAATGCGGCAGTGGAGGCCGCCAGGGCAGGTGAGCAGGGCCGCGGCTTTGCCGTGGTGGCGGCAGAAGTGCGCAACCTGGCGCAGCGTAGTGCCAGTGCTGCGAAAGAAAT